>CALALM010000125.1 GCA_937925565.1 uncultured Centipeda sp. | reverse complement strand
GGGGAAGATCAAGAACGACGATTTGAATGACAAGGACGCTTATGACTTCCTAAAATCTGCCTTTATCGCCTTTCACTCGGCGATGGCGACGGACGCATCCATCTACGTTTTCTACGCAACAGCAAAAGCCCGCATCTTTCATGACGCTTATGAGGATGCGGGCTTTAAAGTTGGCGCGGGCTTGGGTTGGAAGAAAGACCGACTGGTTCTTACGCGCACGGACTGGAAGTACATCCACGAGCCAATTATCTGGGGATGGAGGAAGGACGGACGGCACAGGTGGTACGGCGATCAGAAGCAGACCACCGTCTTTGCATTTGACCGTATCAAGGACTCGAAGAAGGACGGCTGCGGACATCCATCCTCGAAGCCCGTGCCGCTTATCGCGTACCTTGTCAAGCAGTGTACGCAGACGAATGGTATCGTTCTTGACGGCTTCCTCGGCTCGGCATCAACGCTGATTGCCTGTGAGCAGTTGAACCGTATTTGCTATGGCGTAGAGCTTGAGCCGAAATTCGTGGATGTGGCGGTCGAACGGTACATCCAGAGCAGAGAAAGGAATGCCGAAGATGTGTTTTTGGAACGCGACGGCGAGCGCATCCCTTACAAGGATGTGCCGAAACCGAAGGAGGAAGAATAATGCGTGTGTTTTTGAATCCGGGGCACGCCCCTAACGGAAATCCAGATCCCGGCGCGTGTGGATATGGGCTGCGGGAATGTGACGTAGCAAAGAATGTCTCAGACCTTGTGGCGGGCTATCTCACTGCCGCAGGTGTAGAAGTTGTGGGGAGTCTTCAATCCGACAGTCTGCATGAAGTAGTCTCGGCTTCCAATCGTGTGGATGCCGATGTGTTTATCTCCATTCATTGCAACGCCTGTAACGGCAGTGCGAACGGGACGGAGGTCTGGCACTTCTACGGAAGCTGCGCAGGGGAGAAGCTGGCACAGTGCATCCAGAATCAGATCGTGGATGCGCTCGGAACTGTGGATCGCGGCGTGAAGGGCGCAAAGCCCGGTGTCAACGGTCTGTATGTTCTGAGCAACACCGATGCAGTCGCTGTGCTTGTGGAGCTTGCGTTTATCGACCATGCGGGCGATGCAGAATTGCTCAACAGTCAGCAGGATGAATTTGCCCGCGCCATTGCGCGTGGGGTAACGGACTATGAAGGAGAGTGTTGAAGATGAAACTGGAACACATTCAAAACGAACTGAAGAATCATGTGGAGGATTTTGTACGGATCGAGGCAAAGGAAGCGACCGTCCTCTGGCTGCATGAGAAGGGGCTTCCCGCAGCGCGTGAGGTGTCGGCGGCGTATACGGCGGCACTGAAGGAGAGCGCGGAGAAGGAGACGGGATGGTGCAGATTCCGCGACCGCATCTTCCTACCGCTC
The DNA here is from genome assembly GCA_937925565.1 of uncultured Centipeda sp. Classification (GTDB taxonomy): domain Bacteria; phylum Bacillota; class Negativicutes; order Selenomonadales; family Selenomonadaceae; genus Centipeda. Next base: position 1,653 of record CALALM010000125.1, on the reverse strand, counting down.
GTTATCGACGGCGCGATCTGGATGACGGGCAAGATGCTCGAGCGCATGACCACTCCTCATTCTGTGAAATGATGATACTCTGTGGTTTATCTCACTGAGGCTATGGGGGTATACAACACAATTTGCTTGCTAATTATCCCGGCTAGAGTGATGAATGTAATGACCAAAGTTCATAAAGGAGGTTTTCAAAATGAAGGTCAATTACAACATCCAAAAGGAAGAGCGCAAGGCGATGGTCGGGATCGTCGGCAAGGTGCTTGAGACGAAGCCCGTCTACTGCGGCGCACCGAGTTTTTCCTACAAGGTCGGCGCATTCGAGATTGCGAAGGACGGCAGCCTTTGCTTCGACGATGCCACCGACGAAGCGACAGTTGCACGTGTGCGCACGGCATTGCGCGAGGCGGGCTTCATGTCCGAGGACAGCGAGAACGAGGCATCCTGCACGGACACCGGGGCAGACGAACCGATCCAAACGGGCGTGGCAAACGACTCTGCTGAAGTAGCTTCGACAGAGGATGAGTCGATAACAACAGAAACGTCGGCAGAAGTTACCGCGATGGAGGAAGCCGTCGCAGCAACCGATGAGGATAGCCTTTCCATCAGTCTTCCGCGCAGCCTTTTCACTGAGACGGCACTGCAGAATCTCGATGCACTTCTTCTGAGCAAGGGACGGCTGATTCGCCACGCCTTTGACATCAGGGAAGCGACCTACACGCTGACCGATGACCGCATCACCTTTGCATGGCTGCACGGCACGATCACCGACGAGACGGCAAAGGCGTATGCCGCATTCATCAGCAAACTCTGCGAGATGGCACGGACGCAGAAGCGCGTCACGGCAAAGGAGAAGATCGTGGACAACGAGAAATACGCATTCCGCTGCTTCCTCCTGCGTCTTGGCATGATCGGAAATGCCTACAAGGTGAGCCGCAAGATTCTCCTGCAGAACCTCACGGGCAGCAGTGCCTTTAAGAGCGGACATCGGAAAGGAGAAGAGCGTCATGCATTTTCCGAGTAAAGAACAGATTGCAGCCCTTCGGCGGCAGTACCCACATGGGACGAAGGTGGAACTCCTTGCGATGGACGATCCACAAGCCCCGCCGCCGAGGACGATGGGCGAGGTCATGGGTGTTGATGACGCGGGGCAGATTCTCGTTCGGTGGGAGACAGGCTCGTCACTGAGTCTGATCCCCGGTGTGGACTCCTTCCGCATTGCAGAGAAAGGCAGCAGGTCATGAACGAGACGGTTTTCTCACAGATCATGGACATCCGCGACTCCGGGCGGGTGAATATGCTCGACGTTCCCGCCGTGCAGCGCATGGCATTCGAGATGGGATTCTACGAACTCGTCTGCTTCATCGAGGATGACCGTGCCGCATATATCCGCTTCATCCTCACGGGCGAAGAGTAAGTTTTACGGCTTCTTGCACAGCCTTTCGGGGCTGTGTTTCTCTTGAAAAATAAGTGTAATTTATCGAAATTAAGACTTGCTATATCCTGCGTTTAGAGGCATATATACACATGACGAAGGGAACAACCTACACAGAAAGCGAGGAACACAAAATGAGGAACGCAGAAGCAAGATGGCCGAAGACCACCACGATGGAGCACCTCGATGAGATGCGGTTCGGGACGAGTGGCGCGATCCTGCGC
>CALALM010000124.1 GCA_937925565.1 uncultured Centipeda sp. | reverse complement strand
GATTGTCAGTTTTCACATCGGACAGACACCGTCTGCAGTGGGGATTCAGAGCGCACTCGAGGAGGCAATTCGTGTGACAGCAGATTGTCCTTATCGTCGCACCTTCCACTCCGATCAGGGGTGGGCGTACCAGATGAAGTCGTACACGAAGCGGCTCAAGGAGGAGAGAATCTTTCAGAGCATGTCACGCAAGGGGAACTGTTTGGATAACAGCGTGATGGAGAATTTCTTTGGACTCTTAAAGCAAGAGATTTACTATGGGCGTGTTTACCATAGCTACGAGGAACTCAAAACAGCGATTGAGGAGTATGTTGTCTACTACAACGTGCGCCGCATCAAGAAGTCTCTCGGCTGGATGAGTCCTGCTGAGTACCGACACAAACATGCTGCTATATAACAAAAGCGCAGGAAATCACTTTCCTACGCTTTCAGGTCTAACTTTTGGGGGGCACTACAAAAGCTGTGGACGTTTTGATATGCAAGAAAATCATATTTCAGATGAGATGAAGGATGCACTGTTTATGATCAGTCGTCCTTATTTTTTCGACGTTCGTGGAAAAATCGTCGGATAATCTCAGCACATTCATCCGCTAGGACGCCCACACGCATTTCCGGCTGGTGGTTCAGCGCGGGACATCCTGTGATATTGAAGAGCGATTCGCAGGCTCCTGCCTTTGTGTCTGTACTTCCGTACACAACACGGCTGATTCGGCTCATGACGATTGCGCCGGCGCACATTGGACATGGTTCGATGGTAACATACAGTGTCATTCCCGTGAGACGCCATCGACCAAGACTCCAGCAGGCACGCTGAATGGCAATCAGTTCGGCGTGTGCCGTTGCATCATGCTCTGTTTCACGCAGATTGTATCCACTGGAGATAACTTCTCCCGCCTCATCCAAAATGACGGCACCGATCGGAACTTCGCCAAGCGCATATGCGCGTTGCGCCTCCGCCAGTGCCAGTCGCATGCCATAGGAATCATCCGGCATGGGGCAGTTTCCCCTTCATATCTGAAATATCAGCTTTCCCTTGATAAAACAGAGATTGTGTAGGACGACCGACCTCCAGATGATACGCACTGTTTGAAGAGGCGTTTTCCGACTGACGTTTTTTTCTCTTTTCGACTTCATCATCAAAAATAGAAGCAAACGTCTCGCCCTGTTCGCGCTCCTCAAAGCCTTTTCTCCGTTCAAACAATTCATCCTTGTTAAAACGAAGGCGCTTGATCCGCATCACTCGTTCAATACGTTCTACCATTGCTGACACCTCCCATCGTTATTGACATACTATTCTATCTTATACCAATAATATCGTTTTCCTGCGATGGAACTTAAACAAAAAAGGCAGGATTTATCACAATATAACATGACATAACACTGCCTTAATACGCTCTCATATGAATTTTGATGTCAGCCCGGCGGCCATGTGAGTGAACGTCCGGCGAGAAGATGAAAATGGAGATGTCCGACGGTCTGTCCGCCATCCGCTCCCGTATTCGTCACGAGTCGGAAACCACTCGCATCGATATTGAGACTGCGTGCAATCTCCGGCACAACCTCGATCAGAATATGCGCAGCCAAATCCCGATCCTCTGCCTTAAGTGCAAGAACGCTTTCGAGATGCTTCTTTGGAATGATGAGAACGTGTTCCGGTGCCTGCGGATCGAGATCGCGGAATGCGAGCACCTGATCATCCTCATATACCTTTGTGGATGGAATTTCCCCCTGTGCAATCTTGCAAAAGATACAGTCTGCCATTTGATTCACTTCCTTTCGATGTACTCAATGAAATAATTCGTGAAGAATATGTTTATTCCTGCTCTTTTCAAAGGTCTTTCCGAAAATATCACGACTTTGTTAGAGAAGTGATAGACAGTGTAACGATCTATTTGGTAGAATTAACTCGCAATTAAATAAACTTGTTTTCCAAGCAAAAATATCTAAGGGCGCAGTGCCTATGATATTTCGCCTGAGCAAGCATTTTATGGAATGTTTACGCTCACAGGGTTATCGCAGAAATGTGGCAGCCTTCCCGTATTGAAAAGGAAAACGACAGGAACGGACTGCTATTTTTATGTGCAGGGACTGTTTGTCGTGCGATTCGTACGGGAAACAGTCTATTTTTGTGTGATAAAAAGGAGCGCTACTTATGAAACGATCACGAACGTACCATGCAGCACTCATATCCGCAATCGCGGCAGGCTTCATATTCTCGCCTCAGGTACAGGCGGCTGACACGGCATACGAGACCGACACAGTTACCGTCGAGGCAGATGGCG
>CALALM010000123.1 GCA_937925565.1 uncultured Centipeda sp. | reverse complement strand
GCCATATTGATCACACGCGCATGAATTCCCTCGGCTACGAGACGTTTTCCCGCCTCGATCGCCTCGGGAACGAGAATGCCCGTTGCAATGATCGCTACATCCTTACCTTCTTGAAGGACCTCCCCCTTACCTACCTTAAAGGTGAAGGACTCATCATGGTAGACCGGCGTTGCTGCACGACTAAAGCGAATGTAAACCGGTCCCTCCATCTCATACGCAGTATACACCATCTTACACGCCTCAACGTCATCCGATGGGCACATAACCGTCATGCCTGGAATTGTACGCATGAGACCGAAGTCCTCACAACACTGATGGGATGCACCATCCTCTCCGACGGAAACTCCTCCGTGGGTTGCACAAATCTTGACATTCAGATGCGGGTAGCCGATGGTATTGCGCACCTGCTCATAGGCACGTCCCGCCGCAAACATGGCAAAGGTTGACACAAATGGAACAAGTCCCATCGTCGAGAGTCCCGCGCCAACGCAGACCATATCACACTCTGCGATGCCGCAGTTGAAGTGGCGATCCGGAAATGCCTTCTTGAAGGTTCCGCTCTTCGTAGCACCTGCAAGATCAGCATCCAAAACGACAACATTTTCGTGCACTTTTCCAAGTTCTACAAGCGCGTTTCCATAACTGTCACGCGTTGCAATTTTCTTTACGTCTGCCATGCTCATGCCTCCTCAATCGCCTTGCGAATCGCAGCAAGTTCCTTGAGTCCCTGTGCAAGTTCGTCATCATTGGGTGCCTTGCCATGCCAGCTGGCCTTGTTCTCCATGAAGGAGATGTCCTTGCCCTTCACCGTTTTCATCAAAATCGCCGTCGGCTTGCCCGTCCCTTTATTCGCATGGAACGTCTTGAACGCTTCCTCGAGGGCATTGTAGTCGTGTCCATCAATCGAGATGACCGCACAGCCAAATGCCTCGAATTTCTTATCAACGGGAGCTGTATTCATGACATCTGCCGTCGCTCCATCAATTTGAAGCCCGTTGATATCCACCGCAACGCATAGATTGTCCAGCTTATAATGAGAGGAGAACATGAGTGCCTCCCAGACCTGTCCCTCAGCAAGTTCGCCGTCACCAAGGAGTGTATAGACATTGATGTCCTTCCCCAGATACTTTGCACCCTTTGCCATTCCTGCCGCCGTCGAGATTCCCTGCCCGAGCGAGCCTGTAGACATATCAACGCCCGGCGTGAGGTTCATGTTCGGATGCCCCTGCAGACGCGAATCGATATGACGGAGCGTCAGGAGTTCCTCCACCGGAAAAAAGCCACGATTGGCAAGCGTTGCATAGAGACCGGGTGCAACATGCCCCTTTGAGAGGACAAAACGATCTCGATTCGGATCGTGCGGGTTCTTCGGATCTACGCGAAGCTCTCGGTTGTAAAGATAGGTAAAGTACTCCGTCGATGAAAGTGAGCCACCCGGATGGCCACTCTTTGCCGCGTGCGTGCCGCGCAAAATCCCCTCACGCACCTTCACCGCAAAAAGCCGGAGCTCCTTCTGTTCAGCTGCCGTCATAAAACTCCTCCTTGCCCCAATCAAATTATTACCGATACTGCATTCATTTTACCTTTTTTTTCTTTTGCCTGCAATATATATATAAAGCCACATTTTTTCTGAAATATTTACAAATGAAAAAGTCACCCCAAGAAGGCGACTTCCTCTCTATGAAACTATCTCAGATCTCCATAATGATGGGCAGAATCATCGGGCGACGGCGTGTCTTATCGAAGAGATAACGGCTGAGCGCATCGCGTACATTCGATTTGATCGCCGACCATTCGCGCACGTTTTCGTCCTCACAGCGATCAAGCGCCTGTTGAACGCGCGCACGCGCCTCCTCCATCAGAGCTTCCGACTCACGCACATAGACGAATCCGCGTGAAACAATGTCAGGTCCCGAAACCACGCGATTGTTCTGCCGATCCATCGTAACTACAATAATGAGGATACCATCCTGCGAGAGCTGACGGCGGTCACGCAAAACGATGTTGCCAACGTCACCGACACCGAGACCGTCAACCATCACCATGCCGGACTGCACGCGCCCAACGACCTGCCCCTTCTCCTTCGTGAATTCGAGAATCTGACCGTTCTCGCTGATGAAAATATTTTCCTTCGGCATGCCAAGCTCGCGCGCAAGACTCGCGTGCTGGACAAGGTGATGGTACTCACCATGAACAGGCATAAAGAACTTCGGTCGCACGAGGTTGTGCATGAGTTTGAGCTCCTCACGGCTACCGTGTCCCGAAACGTGGATGCCCTTGTCGCGCCCATAGATGACATTTGCGCCAAGCTTCATCAGGTTATCCACAGTCTTGGAAACCAGCTTCTCGTTGCCTGGGATTGGTGTCGCCGAGATGATGACAGTATCGCCCGGCACGATTGTGATCTTCCGATGATCGGACGCTGCCATGCGCGAGAGCGCGGACATCGGTTCGCCCTGACTGCCCGTCGTCACGATGACGATCTGTTCGGGACGGAAGTTGTTGACCTCATCAATGCCGATGATTGTGCCCTCCGGCGCATTCAGATAGCCAAGTTCAAGGGAGATACCGACGACATTCTCCATGCTACGACCAAGCACAGCAACGCGGCGTTTGTACTTCACTGCCGTATCGATAACCTGCTGGATGCGATGCACATTCGAGGAGAACGTCGCGACGATGATGCGCCCACGCACGTTATGAAACGACTTATCGAACGCCGCACCGACCGTACGCTCACTCGCCGTATGCCCCTCACGCTCTGCATTCGTACTGTCCGCAAGAAGGAGGAGAACCCCTTTGTTGCCGAGGTCGGAGAACCGGCGAAAGTCCGTCATCTGCCCGTCCACCGGCGTGTAGTCCAGCTTGAAGTCGCCCGTGTGGACGATCATGCCGACGGGCGTCTTGATCGAAAGCCCGACGGCATCGGGAATCGAATGGTTCACGCGGATAAAGCCGACGCTGAAGCATCCAATGTTGATGATATCCCCTGCCATCACGGAGTGCAGATTGCTCGAATCTACACCGTTTTCTTTGAGACGCCCCTCAAGGATACCGAGCGTCAGCCGCGTCCCGTAGACAGGGACGGGGATTTGCTTCATCACATAGGGCAGAGCGCCGATATGATCCTCATGCCCATGCGTCAGGACGATTGCCTTGACCTTGTCCCGATTCTCGATCAAATACGTGATATCCGGAATGACGAGATCAATGCCGAGCATATCCTCCTCCGGGAACATAAGCCCGGAGTCCACAACGAGAATCTCATCATCCACGCGGATGGCAGTCATGTTCTTTCCGATCTCGCCAAGACCGCCAAGCGGTATGACCTGTACCTTCTGCACATTTTTCCCATGATTGCCATTACGATTTAACGACAAAAAACACACCTCCATAGTATGCGGGACATCTTCACTGTATCCCTATTTCAATAAATGCTCATCCATTCGATCATGAAATCAGAATTCATCCACACGAAAATACAGCGACCGAAGGAAATCCTCCATTGTCGCCACATGGGAAAGCGCCGTTTCCGACATCATTGCTGTGAAAAAATACGACCGCACAGCAACTCGAAAACCGCAAGAAAAATGATCCGATCCATTCACTTAGGGCTATTCTACCATTCCAAGACCAACAATGCAAATAAAATTTAGCAGCACGCATAAAAAGACACCCTCCATGTGCGGAGAGTGTCCAATTGTACAATAGGGATCAGAAACGCATCGTAAGACCGACGCCGACACCGTTCTCATGCTTTCCGTGATCCGGTTTGAAATTGTGATAGTTTACATTGAGATCCAGATTTGCGATCAGGGATTTGTTGAGGCCAACCTGAGACTCGTTGAAATCCTTACCCGCAATGTAGGATGCATAGGCATTGAATCCAATGACTGGTATTGTGGGCGTGCTGAGAGCCAATCCACCATAAGCATTGTCCTTGTTTGTCTGCCCCATATCCCAACGGTAACCGCCGAGCAGACGGATGTTCTGTCCGAGGACATTGTACTGCAGATAAACATCCTTCGGATTGCCATACTCATCGCGGTCATTACGACCCACGCCGATCGTAATCTCATCCGTCGCCTTATGCTCAATGTAGGCTTCTTTCGTACCGACGCCGACAGCGGTATCATGTGCACCGAGATGATTGATCGGCGTTGCCATCGCTGCCGAAGATAGAGAAAGACCGATCGCCGCAGCCAGTATTGCACATTTCTTCATCGAAACTCCTCCTTTTCTGTCATTTCCTATTATCTGTCCCTATGTTTTGACAGCTCTTAACAGTGTATTACTCTTTGATAAATCTTTAGCACTTAGCACCAAAGAGCTTAGAGTACTTCCTGCTTCTTTGTAAGGGCAGAAATGAGATCCTGCTCCTCCGTCATCAGCTCTTGCGCCGCATTCAGTTGCATTGTTGTCTGCTCATACGAGGTGCCGCCATAGGAGTTTCGGCAGGAAACGCAGGTTTCCGGACGAATTGCCTCATACACGTCTTCATCGAAGAGCGCGGAAAGCTTCTGATAGTCCCCAAGTGGGAGATCCGCAAGCCAAATGCCGCGCTCAATGCAGAGTGCGACCGCCTGTCCCGAAACGCTGTGCGCCTGACGAAACGGCATTCCCTTGCGCACGAGATAGTCCGCGAGATCGGTCGCATTCGAAAAATCCGCCTCGACGGCATGGCGCATAACATCCGCACGCACCTTCATGCCGCGGATGAGCTGGGCATAGACTGCAAGGCTGAACTTCACCGTGTCGATGGCGTCAAACAGCCCCTCTTTGTCCTCCTGCAAATCCTTGTTGTAGGCAAGTGGAAGCCCCTTGACTGCAGTGAGCATCGCCATGAGATGACCGACAACGCGTCCCGTTTTTCCGCGTACAAGCTCAGAGACATCAGGATTTTTCTTCTGCGGCATCATGGACGAGCCAGTGCAGTGCGCGTCATCCAGTTCCACGAAGGAAAACTCACGAGAACACCAGAGGATGATCTCCTCCGAGAGGCGCGAGAGGTGAACCATAAGGATAGAGGCTGCCGAGAGGAATTCAAGGATGTAATCGCGGTCGCTGACCGCATCCATGCTGTTCGTATAGATGCGCTCGAAGTTCAATTTTTTCGCGACAAACACACGATCGATCGGCAGGGTTGTGCCCGCGAGTGCGCCGGCACCAAGCGGCATGATGTCTGTCCGCGCATAGACGCCCTGAAAACGTTCAAAATCCCGCGTAAGCATGCAAAAATATGCCATAAGATGATGCGCGAAGAGGATGGGCTGAGCGCGCTGCAGATGCGTGTACCCCGGCATGATAACATCCTTATTTGCGGATGCAGTCTCCACAAATGCCTGCTGTAGTTCTCTGATAGACCCCAGCACTTCCACGACAGAATGCCGCACGAACATATGGGTGTCGAGAGCCACCTGATCGTTGCGGCTGCGCGCCGTGTGCAGCCGGCTCCCCGCATCGCCGATCGCGTCCGTGAGGCGTTTTTCGATATTCATATGAATATCTTCAAGTTCTACATTAAACAAAAATTCTCCATGCTCGATCTGCGCGAGGATATCACGCAGTCCCTTCTCGATTGCCGCACAATCCTCTTTCGAGAGAATACCCGCCTTGGCAAGCATGGCGGCGTGCGCAAGCGAGCCTGCGATGTCCTCGCGGTACATGCGACGATCGAATCCAATGGATGCCTGAAACTCGTTGATCATCTCATCGGTCGTCTTGGAAAAGCGACCACCCCAGAGCTTTTCGCTCATTTATTCTGCCCCTCCTGCATGAGTGCGCGCACCTTGAGCGGCAGCCCGAAGAGGTTAATGAAGCCCGTCGCGTCTGCCTGATTGTATACATCGTCATGCTCGAACGTGACAAACTCTTTGCTATAGAGAGAATACGGCGATGTTGCACCCGCAGAGATGATGTTACCCTTGTAGAGCTTGAGGCGCACCTCGCCCGTCACACTTTCCTGCGTGCAATCCACGAATGCAGCAAGCGCCTCGCGCAGCTGACAGAACCACATGCCATCATAGACAAGCTCGCCGTAGCGAATTGCAAGCCCTTCCTTGTAGTGATAGGTCGCACGATCAAGGCAGAGGTATTCGAGTTCGCGGTGCGCATAGTAAAGAATGGATCCGCCCGGATTCTCATAGACACCGCGCGACTTCATACCAACGAGGCGGTTCTCACAGATGTCAACGATGCCGACGCCATTGCGCGCGCCGATCTCATTGAGTTTTGTCAAAAGTTCGACCGCACCCATCTTCTCCCCGTTGACCGCAACGGGAATGCCCTGCTCGAACGAGATGGAGACGTATTCCGGTTCATCCGGCGCATCCTCCGGTGCACAGGAGATGAGGAACATGGAGTTCTTCGGTTCGTTTGCAGGATCCTCGAGATCGGACCCCTCATGGGAGAGATGCCAGATGTTTCGATCCATGCTGTACGTCTTGTTGTCCTCTGCAACCGGAATGCCATGCTGCTTCGCATATGCGATCTCAGCCGTGCGGGAGTCAAGATCCCACTCACGCCAAGGGGCGATGATCTCAAGGTTCGGTGCGAGCGCCTTTACGGTCAGCTCAAAGCGCACCTGATCGTTCCCCTTGCCTGTTGCGCCATGTGCAATCGCGTCGGCACCCTCGCGCTTGGCGATATCGACAAGTGCCTTTGCAATCACGGGACGTGCAAACGACGTACCAAGCAGATACTTTCCTTCGTAGACCGCGCCCGCCTTGAGTGTCGGCCAGACATACTCCTCGAGGAACTCCCTCGTCAGATCGACGATGTGCACCTTCGAGGCACCGGAGGTAAGTGCCTTGTCATGCACCGGATCGAGTTCCTCGCCTTGCCCGATATCGGCACAGACAGCAATAACTTCACAACCATCATAATGCTCCTTCAACCACGGAATGATAACCGAGGTGTCAAGGCCACCAGAATACGCAAGAACTACCTTTTTGATCTGCTTTGCCATATTTGAAACATCTCCTTAATATTATGGAAGCACTGATAAATTCAGCACCGCCATCTTGACGCATCTTTTTTGCCCGCACT
>CALALM010000122.1 GCA_937925565.1 uncultured Centipeda sp. | reverse complement strand
CGCACGGCGGGCATCCCGTCATGCGCTGGATGGCAGACAATATCTTCATTCGCACCGACCCTGCGGGGAATATCAAGGCGGACAAGGAGAAGTCCACAGAGAAGATTGACGGTGTGATTGCCCTCATCATGGCGCTCGACCGTGCGATTCGGTGTGGGAATGATCCTGCGGTGTCCGTCTATGATACACGGGGCGTGTTGGTGTTCTGAACAGGAGGTGATGCACATGAATTTTTTCAGCAGATTTTTTCGATCGAGGGACAAGCCGCAGAATTTACTGGGCGGTCTGACCTTTTTGTTCGGACCGACGGCGGCGGGCAAGGTGGTCAATGAGCGGACGGCAATGCAGACGACAGCAGTCTACGCCTGTGTGCGCATCCTCGCCGAATCCATCGCGGGCCTGCCACTTCATGTCTACGCATACAAGGGGCAGGGCAAGGAGCGTGTGCCGGCGCATCCGCTGTACTTCCTGCTGCACGATGCGCCAAACCCCGAGATGACGAGTTTCGTATTCCGCGAGACGCTGATGACGCATCTTCTTCTGTGGGGGAATGCCTACGCACAGATCCTGCGCGACGGCATGGGGCGGGTGATCGGACTCTACCCACTGCTGCCGGATCGGATGGATGTCGGCCGCGATAGTAAAACGGGCGAGCTGTATTATCTCTACACAAGGAGTACGGAGGAAAATCCGAATTTCAAAGCGGCGGGTCAGATTCGTCTGCGTCAGACGGATGTGCTGCATATTCCCGGGCTTGGCTTTGACGGTCTGGTCGGCTACTCGCCGATCGCGATGGCAAAGACGGCCATCGGCATTGCCATCGCGACGGAAGAGTATGGGGCGACGTTCTTTCAAAACGGTGCGCGGCCTGCGGGCGTACTCGAGCATCCGGGGGTGGTGAAAGATCCGGAAAAACTGAGAGAAAGCTGGCATTCGGTTTATGGTGGCACGAAGAACGTAGGAAAGATTGCGCTCCTCGAGGAGGGCGTAAAGTATCAGCAGATTGCCATTCCGCCGGAGGAGGCTCAGTTCCTAGAGACGAGGAAGTTCCAGATTGACGAGATTGCACGGC
>CALALM010000121.1 GCA_937925565.1 uncultured Centipeda sp. | reverse complement strand
TCCGAGCTCTATACCGTTGCGGATGCAAACAATGTGGACTTCCTCTATGAGGCGAGTGTCGGCGGCGGCATCCCCATCATCAAGCCTCTGAAGGAGTGCCTGACGGCGAACAGCATTACAGAGATCATGGGCGTTGTCAATGGGACGACGAACTATATGCTGACAAAGATGACAGAGAAGCATGTCAGCTATGATGCCGTTCTGCGTCGTGCGCAGGAAAAGGGGTATGCGGAGGCAAACCCTTCGGCTGATGTGGACGGTCTGGATGCGGCACGCAAAGCAGCTATTCTTGCCTCTCTTGCTTTCGATACCGTCATCGGTTTCGAGGATGTTTCCGTTGAGGGAATTTCGCACATTACCGAGGATGATATCGAATACGGTCTCAACCTCGGCTATGTCATCAAATTGCTTGCGGTCGGGCGCAATACGGATGAGGGGATTGATGTTCGCGTACATCCTGTGTTCCTCCCCAAGACACATCCGCTCGCCTCAGTCAATGGCGTATTCAACGCGATTTTTGTACGCGGCAATGTTCTCGGTGATGCTATGTTCTACGGGCGCGGCGCAGGTTCACTTCCGACGGCGTCGGCGGTTGTTGCGGACATCATCGAGATTACGCGAGATATTGTAGCCGGTACAACTGGACGGATGAAGTATAAGATCGGGGAGAAAAAGAAGCTCTGCCCCGTGGAAAAGACGAAGTCCTCCTATTATTTGCGCCTCGTTGTTGCGGATGAGCCGGGTGTTCTCGGCGAGATTGCAACGACGTTCGGCCATGCGGGGGTCAGTCTCAAGTCCGTAATTCAGGCGCGCTGGACGGAGGAAGGCAATGCGGAGATTGTCGCCGTGACCCATGTTGTTACCCATGCTGCCGCATCCGCTGCCGTGGAAGCGCTACAGGCACTTCCTGTCGTGCGTGAGGTGCGCAGTCTGATCCGGGTCGCGGACGGGCAGGAGGACTTGTTATGAGCGAACGATCCGTACGAGTTCGGGTTCCTGCGACGAGTGCAAATCTCGGTCCCGGCTTTGATGCGCTGGGGATTGCCTGTACGCTCTACAATGAAATGACGCTAACCCTCACGCATGAGCCGGGGCTTCATATCTCTGCGCGTGGTGAGGGGGCTGCCTATATTCCGGGCGATGAGCGCAATATCGTATGGAAGTCCATTCAGTATCTTCTGCAGCGTGCAGGTTGCGCGGAGGAGTTTCAGGGCGCCCGCATTCGTATGAGTAATCGAATTCCCCTTTCGCGGGGGCTTGGCAGCAGTGCTACGGCTATTGTCGCAGGACTCACGGCGGCAAATGCCCTGATTGACAGTCTGTTCAGTCGCGATGATCTCCTGCAGCTTGCAACGGATATCGAGGGGCATCCCGATAATGTGGCGCCCGCGATCTACGGTGGCTTTACAGTGAATACAGTGACGAATGGTCGTGTGGAGTGCTTTTCGTTTTTGCCGCGTATCTTTCTGCGCTTTGTCGTCATGGTTCCGGACTTCTATCTCTCGACGAAATCTGCGCGACAGGTGTTGCCGGTCGAGGTACCGATGAAGGATGCCGTGTTCAATATCAGTCATGCGGCGATGATGGTGGCTGCACTTGCACGCGGTTCGGAAAAGCATCTCGATAATGCATTTGCAGATGCCCTTCATCAAAACTATCGTGCATCGCTGATCCCGGGGATGTTTGATGTCTTTGCGGCAGCGAAGAAAGCGGGAGCATACGGCGCCGCGCTCAGCGGTGCGGGCCCCTGCCTGATCGCCTTTGTTCCCGAACATCGCAACTGCACAGAGGATGTGGCAGCTGCCATGCAGGAAGCGTTCCGCGCACATGATATCGAGGCACGTCCGCTTCATCTGCGCCTCGATACGAAGGGGGCACGCGTCCTGTGCCGCAAGGATACAGCCGCCTCGAAACAATGATGTTTGCCGGTTTTCACAGCGCATTTGCCGAATGGCTGTGGAACCGGCAAATTTTTTTGAGAAAAGGGTTGAAAAATTATACACTCTAGATGTATAATTATAAAATCTTTTCGGAGATGAAACGGAGGAGATGAGATGAAAGCAAGTATTGTGGGAGCATCTGGTTATGCGGGAGAAGAACTTATTTGTCTGCTGCATGGACATCCGAATGTCGAGATCGCTCATCTGACCTCGGAGCGGCATACGGGGGAACGCATATCGAAACTTTATCCACATTTGAAGAATATTTATGAGAATGAACTCGAATCTATGGAGAATATTCGCCGCATTGCCGAGGGCAGTGATGTGCTCTTCATTGCGCTTCCTCATGGGCATGCAATGAAGCTTGTAAAAGAACTTGCAGAGCTGCCCGTGCGCATCATTGATCTGGGTGCGGACTACCGTTTTACAGATACTGCCGTATATGAGGAATGGTACCATGTGAAGCATATTGACACGCATGCAGATCGTGCCTATGGGCTTTCCGAACTCTATCGTGAGCAGGTGCGCTCGGCGCGCATCATCGGCAATGCCGGCTGCTATACGACGGCGAGCATTCTTGCATTGGCGCCGCTCGTCAAGGCACACCTTGTCAACATGGACTCGATCCTTGTCGATGCGGTGTCCGGTGTATCAGGTGCGGGACGCTCCCCGAAGGAGAGCACACATTACCCGGAGTTCTACGACAGTTTTACGGCATATGGTGCCGTGAGTCATCGCCATACGCCGGAGATTGAACAGGCTCTGCACGATGTGGGCGGTGAAAACATCACGATCAATTTTACGCCGCATCTCGCGCCAATCTCGCGTGGAATTCTGACGACATGCTATGCGACGCTACATGAGGGCATATCTGCAGACGAGATTGACGAGGCGTTCGTGTCGCTGTACGCGGATGAGTTCTTTGTCCGTCTGCTTGGCCGCGGTGCATACCCCGCAACGAAGCAGGTGCGCGGCACGAATTACTGCGATATTGCATGGCATATCGACCCGCGTACACACCGCGTCATCGTATTCTCTGCCATTGATAATCTGGTCAAGGGTGCGGCAGGTCAGGCGATTCAAAATATGAACATTGCCTTTGGGCTGGATGAACGCACGGGACTCGATCTCGTGCCCATGTATCCGTAAGAGTGGTTCCGTAAGCGAATGGAGGAAATATATGTTTAGTGAAGCGAATGCCAAAGCGGGTGTTACATTCCCGAAGGGATTTCAGGCAGCCGGCGTCAAGGCGGGCATCAAGAAGAGCGGCAATCTCGATGTTGCCGTGATCTACACTGAAAAGGAAGCCGCAGCTGCGGGAACATTTACGAAGAACGCAGTTGCGGCGGCACCCGTACACGTTTCCAAAAAAGTGGTTGCGACGCATGCGGCACATGCCATCGTCGCAAATGCCGGCTGTGCGAATGCATGCACGGGTGCACAGGGGGAAAAGGATGCCGCCGCCATGCAGCAGATCGCGGCAAATACGCTCGGCTGTACGCCGGATGATGTTATTGTCGGCTCGACGGGCATCATTGGTCAGCTTCTACCAATGGACAAGGTGGAGCAGGGAATCAAAGCGGCGGTAAAAGAGCTGTCGGTGGATGGAAGCATGGACGCGGGCAACGCGATCATCACGACGGATACATATTCAAAGGCGGGCGCGACCTCCGTCACGATCGGGGGAAAAGAAGTCCGCTTCGGCATTATCGCGAAGGGCTCCGGCATGATTCGCCCCGATATGGCGACAGTGCTCTGCTTCATCACAACGGATGCGGACATTGACGGCGTTCTCCTGCAGGAAGCACTTTCCGAGGTCATTGAACACAGCCTCAATATGATCTCGATCGACGGCGATATGAGTACGAACGATATGGCGATTGTGCTCGCCAATGGTGCCGCCGGGAATCCGAAAATCACGGAGAAGAATGCGGATTACGAGATGTTCAAGGAGACATTGCTCGTACTCTGTCAGGGTATCTCGGAAAAGATCGCGGCAGACGGCGAGGGTGCAACCAAATTCATCACTGTTCATGTGAAGGGGGCGAAATCGTTTTCTGACGCAAAGACGGTCGGAATGAGCGTTGCGAACAGCCCACTCGTGAAGACGGCGTTCTTCGGCGAGGATCCAAACTGGGGGCGCGTGATCTGTGCGGTCGGCTATGCAGGCGTGCCGATGGATCCAAACCACACGACGGTGAAGTTCGGCGGTATTCCTGTCTATGCAGACGGTGTCGGTACTTCCTATGATGCCGATGCGCTGCGTACGGTTATGACGGCGCATGATATCGTTGTTGAGATTGATCTGAAGGATGGGGATTCCGAAGCAAAGGTCTGGACATGTGATTTCTCCTATGAATACGTAAAGATCAACGGTGAGTATCACACCTGAGAGGAGGAACGCCATGTACTCTGATAAGGACAAAGCGGAGATCCTTGTAGACGCACTGCCCTACATTCAGGAGTTTTACGGGACGACTGTTGTCATCAAATACGGCGGCAACGCCATGATCAATGACGCACTCAAGGAAAATGTCATGCGCGATGTAGCGCTGATGAAATTTGTCGGAATCCGTCCGATTCTTGTACACGGGGGAGGTCCAGAGATCACGGGCTTCCTCAAAAAAGTCGGCAAGGAATCCTCGTTTGTTTCCGGTCTTCGCGTAACGGATGAGGAGACGGTGGAGATTGCCGAGATGGTTCTCGACGGCAAGTTGAACTCGGAGATCGTGGGGCTCCTCAATCTGCGCGGCGTGCGTGCTGTCGGACTCAGTGGGAAGGATGCAGGGCTCATCAAGGCGAAGAAGAAGCTTGCAACCGTATATGAAAACGATATGGAACATGAGGTTGATATCGGCTATGTCGGTGCGGTTACAGAGATTGACACTGCACTCATCACGGATCTCCTGAATCAGGGCTATGTTCCGGTCATTGCCCCTATCGGTATGGGAGAGCACGGGGAGAGCTACAACATCAACGCAGACTATGTTGCGGCAGAGATTGCGGGCGCCATGCGGGCAGAAAAAATTCTGCTCCTCACAGATGTCGAGGGTGTCTATCAAGACTTTACAGACAAGGGGAGCCTGATCTCCCAGCTTCGTATGGATGAGGCAAAGGAATACATCCGTAGCGGTGTCATCGACGGCGGTATGATCCCAAAGGTGGAGGCGTGCCTCAGGGCACTTGAAGCGGGAGCGCACAAGGCACATATCATCGACGGGCGTCTGGCGCACTCGATCATCTTGGAGATTTTTACCTCACGCGGTATCGGAACAATGGTGCTTCCGTAGACAGGAGCGACGATGAAGAACGAAAGCGAAATTATCACGCGGGATCAAGAGAGTTATCTTCCCGTTTTCTCACGCTATCCGATTGTCCTCGATCATGGGGACGGTTCGTATGTATGGGATGTGAACGGGCGCAAATATCTCGATGCGCTCGGTGGAATCGCGGTCAATGTGCTCGGTCACAACTATGTGCCGCTCGTAAACGCGATTGGCGATCAGGCAAAGCGGCTCATCCACGTATCGAATCTCTACTACACTGAGCCGCAGGCAGATGCCGCCACAAAGCTGTCAGGGCTGACGGCAGGCGGCAAGGTGTTCTTCGGGAACTCGGGTGCCGAGGCGAACGAGGGCGCGATCAAGGCGGCGCGCAAATACGCGCATACGATCCGCCCGAACAAATCGCAGATCATCACAGCGCTTGGCAGCTTTCATGGGCGTACGCTCGCAACGCTGACGGCGACGGGGCAGGAGAAGTTCCACAGGGGCTTTGAGCCGCTGCCGCAGGGATTCGATTACGTGCCGTTCAATGACATTACCGCGCTAGAAACACAGATGAATGAGAACACGGCAGCGGTTATGCTCGAGCCGATTCAGGGGGAGGGCGGTGTTCGTACTCCTGCGGATGGTTATTTGCAGCAGGTGCGTGAACTCTGTGACAAATACGACGCCCTTCTGATCTTCGACGAGATCCAGACGGGGATGGGGCGCACGGGCAGTTTCTATGCCTATGAGATGTATGGTGTAACGCCCGACATCGTAACCCTTGCAAAGGGGCTTGCAGGCGGTGTTCCGACCGGAGCATTCATCGTCACGGAGAAGATCGCTGCGGCATTTCATGCGGGTGACCATG
>CALALM010000120.1 GCA_937925565.1 uncultured Centipeda sp. | reverse complement strand
AAAAGATGTGCCAAGATGATCGGGCTGAATTTATCAGTGCTTCCCTAGATAAGCTGATCGCCCCATATCTCCATGACATCCGTATCAAGATAGTCGGCGATTTTCATCGCAACCACGAGAGACGGTATTTCTGCATCGTCTTCGTACTTACGATATAGATACAACGGTACACCGCACGCTTCGACTACCTGACCTTGTGAGAGTTTTTTCTTTGATCGCGTCTGACGTAACCGATTACCAATCGTCCTCTGACGATGCCCAAGAAAGGGATTTGTCTCCGCAAAGGTCTTCATACAATCCTTGCAGCGATACCTTCGCCTCTTATAGACATAGATTCCGGCAGAATCAGGAATCCCGCGCAATCGCTGGGCATGGTAGCTGTCCACATCGACATAATGAGACCCGCAGTGAGGGCACACAACCGATTCTTGCCGTGGCAGGTGAAATTGTGTCCGCTTATTTGTCTTCACTTCGATGCAGTCCTCCGGAAGTGAGGCTACATATTCAAGAAAATCTTTGACCCGCATAATTCCTTTTTCCCTCCTTTCAGACAAAAAAATAAATGCTACGATGATACTCAAGGTATCTTCATAGCATTTATCAATTTGTAATGCTACATCGACCTTAGAGTGTCTCCGTAACATTTATCATAGAGCCATCATTAGCTTCGTATACGGATCAAGTTTTTTGACATCCTTCTTTGCCCGCTCGGAATAGATCAGTCGATAGGCCTTCATGATGTCATCATGTCATTCCAAAACTCCTCATGGGAATACGTCGTCGGATTCTCACGATACTCCGCATACGCCTCCTCGGCGAGTGCAATATCGTACTCATCCTCGATCTTTTCAAAGAGTGCCCGCTTGAATGCCTCGCCGAGCGAGATCGCGTGCAGCTTCGCATAGCTCTCCGCGAGTGCCTTCTCTGTGTCTGTCAGTCGGATCGAAAAACTCATTGTCATCCCTCCTTTTTGATTACAATGTACTACACGCAATTCACTTTGTCAAATTCTATTTAAGATGAACACTCCTCCCCCGATATTACTATTAGAAGGAATTGTATCCCACGGATTGGAGATGGTACTATGCGTATCGGAGAGAATGCAGACAAGCTTCCGTTCCTGCATGGGGACGGCTCTGCTGCGGCAAAATCGTCCGAGCAGAAGAAAAGCGCGGTGACGGATATCCTGAGCCGCGCGGTCGAGGTCTACATCAGCGCGAAGGGGAAATCCCTGAGTGAAAGCGCCGATATGGAGGAGGATCTGACGCCCGCCGAGATGGCGCTTGCCGCAAACGAAAAAGAGATTGCGGACAAGAAGGCGAAGAAAGCGCAGGCGGCGGAGATCGAGAAGCGCATTCAGACGGATGCCGAACTCACGGACGAGGACAAGGCAAAGCTGCAGAAGCAAGCAGACGAACTGAAACGCGCGGGCATGACCGACGAGGACAAGCTGAGCGAGCTGCATGGCAAGGTGGATGCACTCGAAAAGCTCGTAAAGGACGGATTTGCAATCGCTCAGGAAATAGAAGAACCGGTAAAACTCTACAATGGACAAATCAACCAGCTGAAATCTACAATGGCGGCAAAGGACGAGCACATCCGAAAGCTGCGCGGACAGGCACTGCAGGAGCGTGCCGACCGCGATGCGGAGATCACAAAGGCGCAGGAGAAGGAACGCGCAGCGCTTGCGGCAGTGCAGCCGGATGATATGACCGCACTTGCCGCCCTCCGAGAGTACCAAAAGACCGCCGCTGCAAAGAAACACGCGGATCGGGGTACGGTTGTTGTACCGACGAATAAGAATACAAGCGATACATAACGCCACAATGCACAAACGGCGGCAGCCCACGAGGTTCAACCTCACGGACTGCCGCCTTAATTTATGTTATATCACCGCTCAGATCAGTGCTGCCGGCTCGTACTCCTCGGGGAGAATGCGGCGGAGGAAGCGGCGCGTGCGCTCCTCGCGCGGCGCGGTGAAGATCTCCTTCGCATTGCCCTCCTCGACGATAACGCCGTCCGACATAAAGACGACGTGGGTCGCGACCTCCTGCGCGAACTTCATCTCGTGGGTCACGACGATCATGGTCGTCCCCTCCTCGGCGAGCTGCTTCATGACCTGCAATACCTCGCCGACCAACTCGGGGTCGAGCGCGGAGGTCGGTTCATCAAAGAGGATGACATCGGGCTTCGCCGCAATGGCGCGCGCAATGCCGACACGCTGTTGCTGTCCGCCCGAGAGCTGTGCGGGGTAGTAGTTCGCACGCGCCTCCATACCGACCTTCCGCAATGCCTCCATTGCGATCTCGCGCGCCTCCGATTTTGCAATGCCGCGTCCGACAGTCAGACCTAACGTCACGTTTTCGAGCGCAGTCTTATTGGCAAAGAGGTTGTAGTTCTGAAAGACGAATGCGGTCTTTTTCCGCACGTCTGTAATCTCGCGGTCGCTCGCCTCCGCAAGGGAGATCTGTACGCCGTGAAAGTCCATCGTGCCGCCGTCGGCGCGCTCAAGGAAGTTGAGGCAGCGCAGGAAGGTGGTCTTTCCCGAACCACTCGGACCTAGGATAACGACGACATCCCCCTTTTCAACGGAGAGTGAGACATCCTTCAGCACCTCGGTGTGCTCGAAACTCTTGCTTACATTTTTTACTTTCAGTAACATGCTCCACCTCCTAGATGCTGCGGAATGCCCCAACGCGCTGCTCCGCTGCCGCAAACAGCAGCTGAATAATGGTGCAGAGCACGAGATAGACGACGAACACGTCGAGATACGCCTCGATGTAGTTGTAGCCGTAGGATGCGGCGATCTTGCCGACCGCCATGATGTCCTTGACCGTCATGAGGAACGCGAGCGACGTGCCCTTGATGAGGTTGACCGTGATGTTCGCGATGCTCGGCAGTGCGACGACGAGCGCCTGCGGGAGGATGACGTGCACATATGTCTGAAATGCACTCATCCCGCTCGCAAGCCCCGCCTCAAGCTGCCCCTTCGGGATCGCGAGCAGCGCCGAGCGAAATGCCTCCGTGAGCAGTGCAATCGTGTTGATCGTAAAGATAAAGACGGCGTAGTAAAAGGGATCAACCGCCTCGAATATGTTGATGCCAAGCCCCAGATCCCGCACGATTTCGTTGAGGATGCTCGGCAGGAGGCTGTAGAGCAGGAGAATCTGCAAAATCAGCGGCGTACCGCGCACGAATGACACGTAAAGACGTGCAATCATCCCGCCCACGCGATGTCCACGCACGCGCAGGACAGCGAAGTAGAACGCCACAGGCACGGCGAGCAGGAGGGAGAGTGCCGTAAGAGCGAGCGTTACGCCCGCACCCTGCCACACGAGCAGAAAGGTTTCCTGCATGAACTCAAGATCCAGTTCCAACGGCGTCCCCTCCTTTCAGCGTCAGGCTCTTCGTGGTATTGACGCGCAGGCTTGTCCCCACATCGAGACGTTTTTCGACAAGGGCAAAGCCCTGCTCAAGCAGGAGCACGAGCACCCAGTAGATGAGCATGGCGGCGAAATAGATCTCGATGGCGTATGCGCCGTAGTTCTGCGCAATCACCAGTGTCCCCCGTCCGATCATATCGACAAGCCCGATGGTATAGGCGAGCGAACCTTCCTTGAGCAGATTGATCGTCGAATTGCCGAAGTTCGGCAATGCAATGATCGCTGCCTGCGGGAGCATGATATGCACAAATGCCTGAAACGGCGTCAGTCCCGCACTCACCGCCGCCTCGTACTGCCCGCGCGGCACTGCCTTGTACGCCGCGCGGAACACCTCCGAGATGTACGCGCCGAAAAGCAGTGTGAACGTAATGATCGCGAAGACGGCGCGATGTAGATCGTTCATATCATACCGAAACACCGCCTCCATGAGCTTTGGCAGACCATAGAATACAATGAATAGCAGAACGATCGACGGCGTACAGCGCATGATGTACACATAGATAGTTGCAGCACCGTGCAAAACGGCATTCCCGCCGAGCCTCGCCCATGCAAGCAGCAGACCGAGGGCGGATCCGAATCCGACTCCGCCGGCGGCGACAAGCAGCGTGACATCCAGATAGGACAGCAGATCCGGCAGGAACTGTACGATCATCGCGGCATCAAAAGCCCGTGTTTCCATCCTGCGTTCACCTCAATTCATGTGTTTAGGAATCGCTGATAAAATGAAGTCCGTCAGATTGGCGTAGATTTTTTCGTCCGAA
>CALALM010000119.1 GCA_937925565.1 uncultured Centipeda sp. | reverse complement strand
ATGACCTGACCCCCAAAAGTTAGACTTGAGGAATCTAACTTTTGGGGGTATTGTAATGGCAAAATACAGTATGGAATGTAAACTGAAGATCGTGAGAGAATATCTTGCAGGAAAGGGCAGCTATGAGGCCTTATCTAAACAACATAAGATTGCATCAGGGCACATCAAGACTTGGGTGAAAGTGTATGAAGCATTCGGTGCCAAGGGATTAGAGCGTTCCCGTGCACAGCAAACATACACTTTCGAGTTTAAGCGATCTGCGGTAGAATGTTATCTGTCAACAGAGGCATCCTATCAGGAGGTAGCCATCTGCCTCGGTCTGAACAATCCGTCCCTGCTTGTGCGTTGGACAAAGCAGTACCGCATGGGCGGTGTGGATGCCCTTCGCCTAAAATCGAAAGGAAGGTCTCCCGCTATGCCGAAACAACGCAAAGAACGCATCCAAGACACGCCGCAAGATGAGGCCACACAGCAACTGCATGCGCTTCAAGAGGAAAATCTGAGACTGCGCATCGAGAATGCCTATTTAAAAGAATTGAGGAGGTTGCGCCTGCAAGAAGCGATGCAGAGCAAAAAGCAAGGATCGTCCGCAGCCTCCGAGGAGAATTTCAGCTGAAAGACATCCTTGCGGTTCTTGGTTTTCCCAAAGCGACCTATATGTATTGGCAAAAGAAATTTGCTCAGCCCGAAGTACCGGACAAACGAGAACAGATTATCCTTGCCATTCGCAAAGAACACAAAGATTACGGGTATCGGCGTCTTTGGGCGCATATGAGAAATCTTGGGTATATGATCAACCATAAGGCGGTGCAGCGGATTGTGCAGAAACTGGAGCTTCAAGTGCATTCCTTTACGCGTAAGAGCCGTAGATATAGTTCCTACCGGGGAACTGTCGGCAATATTGCCGACAATCTCCTCAAGCGCAGATTCAAAACCTGCATCCCGCACCAGAAAATCACAACAGAGACGAGTGAATTCAAGTATTGGCTGCACGGCAACGATGGCAAGTCCATCGTACATAAGCTGTATTTCGATCCGTATATGGATCTCTTTCATGCGGAGATTGTCAGTTTTCACATCG
>CALALM010000118.1 GCA_937925565.1 uncultured Centipeda sp. | reverse complement strand
GGAGATCAGCGGTGGCTATGATGATATGGGTAATCGGATGGAAAAGAATTCCGATACAAATGGGCGTTTCCACACTGATTGGCTGAATATGATCTATCCTCGACTGAAAGTGGCGAAGTCCTTGCTTTCAGACGATGGTGTTATCTTTATTAGTATTGATGACAATGAGGTATACAATCTGAAAAAAATATGTGATGAGGTGTTTGGTTCAATGCACTTTATTGCGCAAATTACATTGTTATGTAACCCTAAAGGGCGATCTCAGGACAAGTATGTGGCGAACTGTCATGAATATATATTAGTGTATTCAAAGAATATTTTAGCGAGTGGGAGTCTGTCTATACCTAAATCTCAAAGTGAAGTAGAAAAGGATTATCCTATAGTAGACGATGATAACAAGCCGTATCGTGAACTAGAGTTAAGAAATACACACCGTGAATTTGGGAAATTTAATCGACCTAAGCTGTGGTATCCATTATATGTGAATATTGATGGGACAGTAGGATTAGAGACGAAAGAAGGGACTATAGAGGTATATCCTATATGGGATGATGGGTTTCAAGGTTGTTGGACGTGGGGGCGAGAAAAAGCAGCTAAGGAGCAGCATCTTCTAGTTGGGAAAAAGGTTTCGGGAAAAACGAAAATATATCGTAAAGCCTATGCGCATGAAGATGGAATGATTCCATTAAAACAAGTAAAATCTATATGGAACAATAATATGTTTTATACAGAACGTGGACAAAGCATTATTGGTGAATTGTTTGAAACAAAAGAAAAATTATTTCAGTCACCAAAATCATTGTCCATGCTAAAACAATGTATTCAAATGGCACAGGACAAAGACTCCCTTATCCTCGACTTCTTCTCTGGCTCTGCTACAACTGCCCACGCGGTGATGCAGCTGAATGCCGAGGATGGAGGGTCTAGGAAGTTCATTATGGTGCAGCTGCCCGAGACGACGGATGAGGGCGGCACAGCCTACAAAGCGGGCTATCGGAATATCTGCGAGATCGGCAAGGAGCGCATCCGCCGTGCAGGGGCGAAGATCGCGGCTGAAACGGGCGAGAAGGCGGCAGGGCTTGACCTCGGATTCCGCTGTCTGCGGCTCGATACGAGCAATATGACCGATGTCTACTATGCACCCGATGCGGTGACGCAGGACGGGCTTTTCGCGCAGGTTGACAATGTCAAGGCGGATCGCACGCCGGAGGATCTGCTCTTTCAGACGATGCTCGATCTCGGCATCCTGCTCTCGGCGTCGATTACGGTGGAGGAGATCGCAGGGAAACGCGTCTTTAACGTTGCGGACGGCTTCCTCCTCGCGTGTTTCGACCGTGATGTGGCGGATGAGACGGTGACCGCAATCGCAAAGCGAAAGCCCTACTATGCTGTGTTCCGTGATGCCTCGATGGCGGACGACAGTGCTCTCACGAATTTCGACCAGCTCTTTGCGGCGTACAGTCCCGCAACGGTACGAAAGGTACTGTGATATGGTAAAGAATCAGAAGAAATTCGCGTCGCCGGCACAGAGTTCGGTTGCGACATACCTCACGTTCGTTGCCGCTGCGGGTGAGAGCGATGAGCGTTTCGAGATGCGCTATGAGGATGAGAATATCTGGCTGTCACAGCGCATGATGGCAGAGCTGTATGCTGTTGATGTGCGTACCGTCAACGAGCATATTAAGGGAATTTATTCAGACGGCGAATTAACCGAATCGGCAACTATCCGGAAAATCCGGATAGTTCAAACAGAGGGGGCGCGCGCGGTGCGCCGTACGGTGACGCACTATAATCTCCAGGTGATCATTGCGGTCGGGTTCAAGGTGGGGAGCCCTCGTGCTGCCCAGTTCCGCAAGTGGGCGGGGCAGATTGTCAAGGACTATACGATCCAAGGCTGGATCATGGACAAGGAGCGGCTGAAGAAGGGGCACATGTTCACGGATGCGTATTTTGAGCGGCAGCTGCAGTACATCCGTGAGATACGCCTCTCGGAGCGTAAATTCTATCAGAAGGTGACGGATCTCTACGCGACAGCGTTTGACTATGATAAGGATGCTGCAACGACGCGCCTGTTCTTTCAGACGGTGCAGAATAAGATGCACTTCGCCGTACATCGGCATACAGCGGCCGAGCTGATCTATGAGCGGGCAGACGCCGGCAAGGAACATATGGGACTGACTTCATGGGGGAGCGCTCCGCATGGGAAGATTGTCAAAGCGGATGTTGCGATTGCAAAGAACTATCTGAGCGATGAGGAGATGCGCTATTTGGAGCGGATTGTTTCGCTCTATCTCGACTATGCAGAGCTGCAGGCGGAACGAAAGATTCCAATGAGCATGGAGGACTGGGCGAAGCGGCTGGACGGCTTTCTGGAGTTTAACGGCAGCAAGGTGCTCACAGGTGCGGGGAAAATTAGCGCTGAGAAGGCAAAACTTCATGCTGAGACGGAGTTTGAAAAATATCGCATTATTCAGGATCGCGTTTATGAGAGTGATTTTGAT
>CALALM010000117.1 GCA_937925565.1 uncultured Centipeda sp. | reverse complement strand
AATACCGGAGGACACACCGCTTTTTGTCAACCATCTCCTCTTTACGACGACAAATCAGGATGCCTACGTGTACCTGGACGATGAGCTCATCTACATCCACGGCAACTGGGACAAGCTGACCGACTCGCGCGGGCGGACACTCCATCTCCTCCACATCAATGAGGGTATTGCAGGCAAACAGCTCACGATCATGCTGCACTCCGGCTATGCAAACTGGCTCGGCAGCCTCGACTACTTCTTCATCGGCAGCGAGAAATCCCTCCTCCACAAGATCAGCCTCGCGGACGCGATCTACATCACCAGTGTCTCCATCGCGCTCTCGCTCATCGTCTTCCTCGTCATGGATCTCATCTGGCGTGGGATCGACCGACGGCGGAACCTCCAACTCTACGTCATCGCCTTCCTCGTCAGCTTCATCCTGTGGACGACGGGCACCTCGTCCCTCTTCTCGCGCCTCTTCGGCATGCCGGGGCTCTGGTGGGAGATCCATCTCATCATGCTCTACATCATGCCGATCACATTCGCCAAAGTCGCACAGGAAATCATTGCTCCTGTCTATAAAAAAACCATACGGAATATCCTCATTATCTATATCCTGCTCTTTGTCATCGCAACCATCACGGAGATCATCGGGCTGGACGGCTATATGAACCTCCTCCATCTCTTCTATCCCATCCTCCTCACGGGCTGCCTTGTGCTCATCTGCACATTCCTCCGCTCGAACTGGACGCACTATCCTGCCTGCCGCTACGGTGTGGTCTCCATGATCTCGCTCACCGTCTTTGTCGGCATCGACGCCCTGCACTTTGAGTACCACCTCCTCGCCGGCATGCTCTCGACAACGATCTTCTCCATCTACTCCACCATCCCGTTCGTCTTCTTCCTCATCCGCGAGCAAATGAAGGAGGACGCCCGTCTCGCACAACAGAACGAAACCCTCGTGCGTGAGCTGCAGGAGACCCAGAACGAGGCGGTGCGCGACTTCCTCACAGGCGCATACAACCGCCACCAGCTCGAAGACGGCATCGGGAACTACTCCATGCTCGCCAACACACGCGGCTTTTCCTTCTCGTTCGCCATCTTCGACGTGGATCACTTCAAGGCGGTCAACGACACGCGCGGGCATCTCGGCGGCGATCAGGTGCTGCGACAGATTGCCGATACCATCCACGCGAAAATCGACCGTCGTCACATCTTCATCCGTTACGGCGGCGATGAGTTTATCCTCCTCGCGCTCCATCACGATCTCGCGCAGATGGTCGCATTCTGTGAGAATCTGCGCAAAACACTTGAGGCGACACTGGGCGGCGTCACACTCAGCTTCGGCGTCTCCACGTGGCACGGCACCGACGATCACATGACGGCACTGATGGAACGCGCCGACCGCGCCCTCTACCGCTCGAAGGAAAAGGGACGCAACACCGTCTCCGGCGAGGATGAATGCACGGAAACCGACCCCACCGCGCCGCATTCCTGACGGTGCTGTAAACTCTGTCACAAATACGGAATACCGACTGCTGCACACCTGCATTTCCTCTTGTGTGGCAGTCTTTTTTATGTATACACAAAGTTTCTCACTAATATTCGTACTCTTTTTCATTTTCCTATTGTTTTATCCCCAATTCGTATGGTATAATCATCCTAAATACCGGCAATCATCGTTACCCTGCTCTCCCCAAGGGGGTGCGAACCCATGAAAAAAGTACTATCGTTTCTGCGGGGAAACCTTCTTACCCTGCTCTGTATATCACTCCTGATCGGAGCGACGACACTGGCGTGGCGGCTTCTCGCCACCCCCCTCGATCCCCACATACGTGCAGAGTACGCCGTCATGCAGGGGAATCCGGAGTACAAGGACATCATCGGGTTTCGTGCGGGCAATTTTGACTGGCAGAAGTACGATTATCCTGCGCCTCCGCCCATGCCCGAGGGGACGACAACCGTCTACCTCTCGTGGCGGATCCCGCTCTCCGCGCGTTTTGTGAACGATCACATCCTGTTCTCCACGACAAATCAGAACGTCTACGTCTACCTCGACAACGAGCTCATCTACGTACACGGGGACTGGACCCGGCCGACCGCCTCGCGCGGACGCGCATTCCACTACGTACACCTCGATCAGAACCTCGCGGGCAGGCGCCTCACGATCCTCTTGAACGCGGGCTATCCGAACTGGCTGGGCAGCATGGACTACTTCATGCTCGGTACCTCCCGCATTTTCCTGCGCAACCTCAGCCTCACGGATGCCATCTGCGTTTCGAGTATCTCCGTCGCGGTCGCGCTCATCGTCTTCCTCATCATGGATCTCGTCTGGCGCGGCATCCAGAGGCGGCGCAGGATACAGTTCTACCTCATCGCCTTCCTCATGAGCTTCATCCTGTGGACGACGGGCACCTCGTCATTCTTCTCGCGCATCATCGGCATGCCGGAGCTGTGGTGGGAGATCCACCTCATCATGCTCTACGTCATGCCCATCACCTTTGCCAAGATTACAGAGGTG
>CALALM010000116.1 GCA_937925565.1 uncultured Centipeda sp. | reverse complement strand
CAAATCCCGTCGTTCTCCATACGGAAACGGCTGCCAACGGCGGCTATGCGCATATTGGTTATGAGAGTGGACACAGCCCTGCTGCGGCAGATTATCAAATCAATGGGGCAAATGCAGTTGCCGCAGATAACTATTATCAGCTTGTTGCGACGAAAGCTGACCTAGATAATATTAATACGACGAATCTTGCAGGCAACTATATGCTTGCAAGCGATATCGACTTTGCAAATGCGGCACATACTCCGATTGGCGGGAATGCCTACGGCGCATTCACCGGAAAGTTCGACGGCAATTTCTTTCAAATACAGAACATCAACGTCTCCGGAGTTGATAATGCTGGCTTTTTTGGCGTGCTGAGTGGTGCACGCATTCACAATCTTGGTGTTGTTGGCGGAACCGTTGCAAGTAATACCGGGACAGGAAATAGGTATGCCGGCGGAATAGTGGGAGACAGCAGCTACTCTATGCTGCAAAATGTGTACGTAAAAGGCACAGATGTTAACGGCAAACAGATGATGCATGCGGGGCTCGCCGGACACACGGCGAGTACAACAATCGACGGCTCGTACAGTAAGGCACTGGTTGGATCGAATGGGGCCGGTGTTGTAGGCATTGTAGACGCAAATACAACAATTACGAACACCTATAATGAAGCGGTATTCAGTGCAGCGCCCGAGAACTTCGCGCTCTTTTTCGGAGGCGTGAATGGAGTAGGCACAACCAGAGTTGAGAACTCCTATACAAAGAGTGCTACCATTGCTACAAATGATAATGTAATCAGATCGAAATTCAAAAACGTATTCGCTGTCAATTCGGCAACGGGAAAAATGAATCGCCTGTCTTCACCGCAAATGCCTAACATGAATGCGTATGCTGCCGGCAGCTACACCGGCTGGGATATCAACAATACAGGCGAACCCGGTGCAAAGTGGCGCATTTACGAGGGGCGTACACTGCCGATGTTGACTGCGTTTATGAACGGACGTGTGGACTCGACCGGGTCCGTCGGTGTGGAGTATAAATACCGCAAATTTAATCAAGATGGCACGCCAGTGGCGGATTCTTCGGCGGTCTCAAACAATCATGCAGACATCCCGACAGGGAAGCTCACCTATGACAGCAAGATCATCAAGATTGTTGACGGCGACGGCAACATCGGCGGCAAAGATAATGTGGGCTATGATAAGACCCTCTCGGGCGCTCAGAAGAATCTGATATTCGCGTATGAGGATGCAAGCCCGACATCGCTTGACCGTGACAAAAACATCCGCAACGCGGGTACAAAAGCCATGCTTTGGTCGGATCAGGACGGTCCGAACCTGCGCGGTGTCAACGTGACCATTGATAAACGCAAGATTGATGTGCAGGACTCCAGCTTCGTTGTCACCCGCATGTATGACGGAACGAAAGATATAACGGAGGCGTTTAAGAAGGCGTTGTCCGGAGGCGGCCTCAAGGCAACCGGTTTTACCGATGAGGATCTGAATGATCCTGACTCTGCGAGGAAGATCACAATCACTCCCTCGAGTGATTTCACAGCGACACTCGACAACAAATCTGTTGCCGACAACAAGCCTGTCACTTTTACGGGCAGCATAACCTTTGCCGGCACGAATAAAGACAACTATGACGTCGGCAGCTTTAATTTCATGGCGAATCCCGGCATAAAAGGCTGGGCCAGTGTAACAAAGGCCCCGCTGATTCTCAATGTTATAAAGGACACTGCGAGCAAGGTCTATGACGGCACGGATGCTGTGAATGCGGCAGGGATGGACGCGGCGACGAATGCTGCGATCAATGAAGCCCTTACGCTGATGGTTGACGGCAATACCGTCACGGCCAATGTCAAAACGGATGCGGATACCGGAAATAAAGATGATGTCGCACTGGAAGACATCTCCAATCCAACGTATGTGGACGCTTCCGGCAACGCGCAGATTCACGCTGGGAATAACCAGATTATTCGCTACAAAAATGTCAAACTCAAGGGTGCGGACAAAGACAACTACGAACTTTACTATAAATTGCCGAGCGGCACGCCGACAAAGCTCACCGATGACAAAATTGACCTTAAGGGAGACATCTACCGACGTCAGATCAAAGTCGATAATTTCAAAGTCTACGATAAAGGAACCCATGCCGGAGCAGATGCAACCAAGGTCTATA
>CALALM010000115.1 GCA_937925565.1 uncultured Centipeda sp. | reverse complement strand
TAGCCGATGTACGGGTTCAGTGCCGTGACGAGCATGAGCGAGCGATGGAGGTTCTCGTGCATCTTCTCGCGGTTCGCCGTGATTCCTGTGACGCAGCGGTCGTTGAACGACTTGATCGAGTCGGTGAGGAGGCGTGCGGACTGGAGGAAGTCATAGATCATGACAGGCATGAAGACGTTCAGCTCGAAATTGCCCTGGGAGGCGGCAAAGCCGATTGCGGCGTCGTTGCCCATGACCTGCACGGCGACCATCGTGACGGATTCGCACTGTGTCGGGTTGACCTTGCCCGGCATGATGGAGCTGCCCGGTTCGTTCGCGGGAATCGTGATCTCGCCGAGACCGCAGCGCGGACCTGCTGCGAGCCAGCGGATGTCGTTTGCAATCTTCATCATGTTCGCGGCGAGTCCCTTGAGTCCGCCGTGCGCAAAGACAACGGCGTCCTTGCTCGTGAGTGCCTGGAACTTGTTCGGCGCGGTGACAAACTTCTTGCCCGTCAGCTCGCTTGCCGCCTCGGCGACGGCGACATCGAATCCCTTCGGCGCGTTCAGTCCCGTGCCGACGGCAGTGCCGCCTAGTGCGAGCTCATGCAGGAATGGCAGAGCTGCCTGCAGCTGCTTCTTCGACTGCTCGAGCATGGAGAGCCAGCCGCTGATCTCCTGAGAGAAGGAGATGGGAACGGCATCCTGCAAGTGTGTGCGTCCGGTCTTGACGATGCCCTCATTTTCCTTCATGAGGCGGCGGAAGGTACTTGCGAGGAGATCAATGCTCGGGAAGAGCCCGTCCTCGATGGCGATGACGGCAGCGATGTGCATCGCTGTCGGGAAAGTGTCGTTCGAGCTCTGCGACATGTTGGAGTGATCGTTCGGATGGAGGATCTTCTCGCCCGCGATCTCGTTGCCGCGATTTGCGATGACCTCGTTGACGTTCATGTTGGACTGCGTGCCGCTGCCCGTCTGCCAGACGGCGAGGGGGAAGTGTTCCGCGAGTTTGCCTGCGATGATCTCGTCGCACGCCGCCTTGATGGCGTTCAGACGCTTTTCGTCGAGCTTGCCGAGCTTGTTGTTCGCGATGGCAGCGGATTTCTTCAGAATGCCGAATGCATGGATGATCTCGGCGGGCATCTTCTCGATGCCGATCGGGAAGTTCTCGAAGCTGCGCTCCGTCTGTGCCGCCCAATACTTGTCTGCGGGCACCTTGACTTCGCCGAGGGAATCGTGTTCGATACGATACTCCATTTGGATTGTCCTCCTTAAAATTGTAATAGTAGAGAGAAAAATCTGCTAATGAGAGTATAGCACAAAAATATGAAATTGAGAATATTTATCTTGATATTTTCTGTAAAATTGATCGTGCGGTGATGCCGATCAGGATGCCGGTCAAAACGCCGACGAAGCCAAGCACGGGCGCGTAATAAAATAAAGCGGATGTCTGCATGACAGCGGCAGCGACGAGGAGTTGCGCCATGTTGTGCAGGAAGCCGCCCGCGGCACTGATCGCAATGATGGAATGTTGTGTATGTTTTTTGAGCAGTGCCATTGCGGTGAAACTTGCCGCACCACCTGCGAGGCTGTAGAGCATGGGAGCAAACCCGCCGCCGAAGGCGGAGGCGAGGAGGATGCGCAGCGTGAGCATGAGCGCTGCATCACGCGTCGACAGTGTGCAAAGAGCAATGAGCGTGACAATGGCGGCAAGACCGAGCTTTGCGCCGGGCACGGGCAGCGGCAAAGGGAGGAAGCCTTCGAGTACGAAGAGGATGAGCGAGAGCGCGGTGAGGAGCGCGATGCGCGTGAT
Organism: uncultured Centipeda sp.; assembly: GCA_937925565.1. Taxonomy (GTDB): domain Bacteria; phylum Bacillota; class Negativicutes; order Selenomonadales; family Selenomonadaceae; genus Centipeda. Next base: position 3,510 of record CALALM010000115.1, on the reverse strand, counting down.
TCGACGGAGGTTCATATTATTTCACTTCGACGAGGAGTTTGTGCGGCAGGCAGGCGATCACATCGCCTTTTTTCTCTGCTTTTCCTGTCTTTACGCAGACGAGGTCGGGGCAGTCGGCATCCACGACGGCGATCGTCTCGCCCTCAATGCGGATCGTGTTTGTGCCGTGCGCATCTGTGATGACGATCTCCTCCGTGCCCGTGTGTCCCGTGAGCGGGATGTCGTAGAGCTGCACGTTATCCTGTGTGATGACCGCGTGCCGCATATCGCTGTCCGCACGTGTGAAAAAAAATACGGCGCCGATCCCGCAGAGGAGGAGCAGTGCGCCGATGAGGACTAGATCGTTCTTCTTCATTGATGTTTCCTTTCCCTGTGTGATATAATCCCCTTGCCACGGCTCTCATCCGGTCAATCAGGCACGGGAGGGAGGTTGGTGACGTGCACATCTCTGATCTGTTGCTTTCGCTGCTCATCAGTGTTGTCGGGAGTGTTCTTGGCGCGCTGATTGTGCAGAGGCTGAGGAGGTAGAAGCAGCCTCCGCTGTGGCATCAGCCGGGTGCGTCTCATCAGCGCACAAAAAAGCCTCGGGGGTCATCACTCCCCGAGGCCTTTCTATTGGTTGGCGCATGCCCACCTCTGATTCGTGATCATTATAGCATTGATAGAAAAGCATTTCAAGTGTATATGGGAATTTCGCCATAGCAGAAATGGGAGTGAGATCAAGAATGCTGTGACTGGAAAAATTTGTGTGGAGGTGTTACAATGTCTAAGGGACCACTGATAAAAAGATGCGCTAAGATGGTGGTGCTGAATTTATCAGTGCTTCCCTAAAGCAGAGATGCCTTTGTGCCGTCAAATGCCGCGTCCCAGCTCGCGCTGCCAATAGGCAAGGTCGGGTTCGTTCAGCGGGAGATCAATGGTCTGCCCGTTGTCGTAGTAGAAGCGGACGCGGACGCTCGTTGCCTTGCGGATGGCGGGGAGACTCGCGCGCGGCAGCTCGACGAAGAATTTGTTTTCGTTTTTATAGGGGCTGTCTGCCTCAGGGACGGGGCGCGGCGTATACTTCGTCACGGCTTTCATCTCCCATGCGGAACCGTCCGTGTAGAGGACGACATCGGGGAGGAGTTTCGCCTCATCAAAGCGGTAGTCCCAGAGGGTGAGCGTTGCGCCCTCGAGCCGCCCCTCGCCCGTGTAGGACGACTGGAAGTCGATGCGCGCGTAGGCGGAGAGACTGCGCGCACTGCGATGATCGATCTGGTAGGTGTAGGAGAGACCGAAGATGCCGACAATGATGAGGAGAAGTGCGACGAGGATGACGAGTCGGCGGAACAAATTCTGCATCGTACTTCTCCTTTCAATGGGTTCGTTGTTTCGGGGTATTATAACATAGGGGAAAGCTTTTTGTCAGCAGTTTGGATGACCTTATCGGTTCAAAATGGATCAATTTTACGTCATTCAGGAATCGCTGATAAATTCAGCACCATCATCTTGGCGCATTTTATCAGTGATACCTAAAATAACAGGGGATTGGGAAAACAGGGAGACGAAATGGCGATCAAATTATTTGTATCGGATCTGGATGGGACGATGCTGCCGGACGGCAATGTGGTCTCGGCGGAGAATATCGCGGCGGTGCGCCGCGCAGTCGAGGCGGGGGTTGTGGTGACGATTGCGACGGGGCGCATGTTCGAGGCGGCGTTGCCGGTCGCGCAGGCGCTCGGCGTGGACGTGCCCATCATCTCGTACAATGGCGCACTTATCAAGAGCCCGAGCGGACGCGTCTATGAGGAGCATCCGATCGAGCCGTCGCTCGCTCATGCGCTCCTTGCGTTCTGCAAGGAGCGCGGCTGGTACATCCAGAGCTACAGCGGCGGCGTCCTGCGCTATGTCGACGCCTGCGAGGAATCGCGCTTCTATGAGAACTCGCAGAAGCTCACGGGTGAGGCAGTCGGTTGGGATGGGCTTTTCTCACATGCAGAGGGCAACTGCAAGCTGCTTCTCGTGACCAAGGGGCGTGCGATCACACTTGAGCGTTCGGAGGCATTGCTCGGTGCATTTGGTGCACAGGTAGATGTGACGCGTTCGGCGGACTGCCTGATCGAGATTGTGCCAAAGGGCATTTCCAAGGCATCGGCACTGAAGTCGCTTGCGGGCAAACTCGGCATCGCCATCGAGGAGACGATGGCGATCGGCGATGCTTACAATGATCTGCCGATGCTGAAGGCGGCAGGCAAGAGCATCGCAATGGGCAATGCGTTCCCCGAGGTCAAAGAGGTGACCGACTACGAGACGCTCTCCTGTGAGGAGGACGGGCTCGCGGCGGCAATCTATCACTATGTGCTTGGAATGGGGACGGATGCGCCCGTGCCGATGACGAGGGGCTGAGTCATGGCAATCAAACTCATTGCGCTCGATCTGGACGGGACGCTTCTTACCTCCGACAAAAAAATCACGACGCGTACGAAGGACATCATCGCGCGGGCGATGGCACGCGGCGTCACAGTGACGATTGCGACGGGGCGCATGCTGCGATCGGCTGTTCACTTTGCGCGTCTCCTTGCCTCTGATGCTCCCGTCATTTGCTGCAATGGCGGCTATGTCGGCAGAGCCGAGGGCGACCCTGTCTTTGCCCATTATTTCGACCCCGCACTCGTGCGTGAGTTCCTGACATTTGCGTATGAGCGCAATTGGTACGTGAATTGGTACAGCGGCATGGAGATCTACGTGCCAGATTACCGCGAAGATCACTTTACTGCCTACCGGACAACGGCACATTTCGTGGTGAACGAGGTCGGCAATGACTATCTCCGGTATACGGAGAACGTACCGCAGCTTGTCCTGCGCAATTTGGATGACGGGATCAGTGGCTATCTCGAAGTCGTGCGGGAACATTTCGGTGATCGGATCCTGCCGCAGCAGAATACGGGCACGAGCCTCGACATCAACCCACCGGGGGTGAACAAGGCGGTCGGTGTGCAGGCGCTTGCGGATGCGATGGGGCTCAGACTCGATGAGGTGATGGTCGCGGGCGATGCGGACAATGACTTTGAGATGCTCGCTATGGGCGCGTTTTCCGTCGTACCTGAGAACAGTATGCCGGAGGCAAAGGAGCGTGCCCGCTACGTGACGGCATCCAATGATGCGGACGGGATCGCGCTTGCGATCGAAAAATTTGTACTGTGAGGTGATACCATGGCTGAGGTGAAACGGGCGGCGGAGAAATTCCGTCCAGTGATCGTGACGGGGATGTCGGGCGGTGGAAAATCCCTCGCGGCACGTTACATGGAAGATTTGGGCTATTTCTGCGTGGACAATCTGCCGCCGGTCTTCATTCCGAAATTCATCGACCTCTGTCGCGAGACACATGGGCAGATCAGCCGCGCGGCGATTGTCGTGGATACGCGCAGCCGCGAATTCTTCGATGATTTCGTGCGCGTGCTTGGTGAACTGGATGCGGGCGATGTCGCCTATGAGCTGCTCTTCATCGAGGCATCCGACGATGTCATCATC
>CALALM010000114.1 GCA_937925565.1 uncultured Centipeda sp. | reverse complement strand
CACTAATGATGACATCGATGTTCTTTGCCTGCAGCGCAGGAATGAGTCCATCGAAGCCGATGTTTTGAATCTCAGCCTCGCTGCCCATCTCCTTTGCAATCGCGCGAATGAGATCCATGTCGAAGCCCTGATAGTCCTTCTGCCCCTCATCCTGGAACTCGAACGGTGCAAAGTCGATGGCAGACCCGACGCGAAGGACTTTCGCTTCCTGCTTCGCCTGATCTGTTCCGCCACCGCCGCAACCGACGAGGGCAAGACTCACAAGGGCGCCGGTAAGGACAAGTGCCAATTTCTTCAGTTTCATAGGGAAACCTCCTCAAATAAAATCAAAAGAGGGACGCCGCACCGAATGCTGCAATCCCTCCATGAAGGAAGCAAAGCCTCCTCAAAAACCTTAGAAACGTGCTGCGCGCTTCGCATTGAAGCAGTCGCGGCAGTAGACCGGACGATCCGTCTTCGGCTCGAACGGGACTTCCGTGTCCTTGCCGCACTCGGCACAGACCACATGGAACATCTGACGCTCGCCGCTGTTCTGCTCGTCACGACCACGGCGACGCTTGTCACGGCAGTCACGGCAGCGTGCCGGCTCGTTCTCAAAGCCCTTCTCCGCATAGAACTCCTGCTCACCGGCGGTGAACACAAAGTTGCTTCCGCATTCTTTGCATACGAGTGTCTTGTCTTCAAATGCCATTCTTCCACAATCTCCCTTGAAAAATATAGTTAGTCTCTCCATTCGCCGAACTGGGAAAGCGTTCACTGAGATTATGGTACGGCAAAGCTTGATTACATAAGCAAGGCTTCACTCGTTCATTGAACGACTATCAGGTCTTGAGGAACGGATTTCAACGCTCTGTATTATACAGATGTTTTTCATAAAGTGCAAGCATTTTTTCTATGCTTCATAACATCGGTCAAAACAGGCTCTCCTGCACCTCCAACCAGCTCTCCTGTAACGCATCATGTACGCGATCGCCCGCCTCCGCATGCCCGATCAGAAAGGGAGAAGTCGGGTCGTGGCGGCGCCTGTTCTTCTGTACGCGCGTGAAATGTGTATTCGCATAGCAATAGCGACAGAGATGCGGACAGCTGTCATACGCGCCGATGTCCGCGCCGAGATAGCAGTCACATTCCATGCGCTGGCGCTGATAGCTCGGAAAATGCATCCGCCGCCCGAGCGCCCGCTCGTAGATGCGCGGCGTCATGCAGCCGCCCGTGTCCGCCCCGAATACCGCGAGTTCATCCCCACTGCCGCACGGGAAAACAGTCATGCCGTACGTTTTTGCCGTCTCTGCGATGTACGCGCCGAGTTCCAACCGCTCTGTCTGCGTAACATCACGCGCGGCGGGAAAGTTGCGCCGCGTCTTGGCGTACCGCATAAGGAAGCTGATGACGACCATTTCCGTCGTCCCCGCAAGAGTCTCCGCCATCACGGAAAACTGCTGTCGATGCCAATCGAGTGTATGCCGTTCGTCGATA
>CALALM010000113.1 GCA_937925565.1 uncultured Centipeda sp. | reverse complement strand
CTTTTCCATCGAGCCGAGCGCCTCAAGGATCTTGCTTGCCGCATCACGGCTGCTGTCGGCAAGCTTGCCGACCTCCTCCGCCACAACAGAGAATCCGCGTCCCGCTTCGCCTGCACGTGCCGCCTCAATGGAGGCGTTCAGTGCGAGCAGGTTCGTCTGCTTCGAGATTGTCATGACGAGTTCGGACATCTTGAACGTGTTCTCCGTCTGACTGCGTGTATTCTCTGCCGCCTGTGTGATCTCATCCTGCACATTTGAGATCTCAACCGTGCGTTCCGTCGTCTGACTCACGCTCGCCGTAATCGCATCAATGGACTCATACAGACTGCGGAGCATTGTCCCCAGCTCCGCATAGAATTTCTCCTTACGCTGCGTATTCTGTTCGATTTCCGCCTGCGCCCTCTTCTCCTCGTCGATGTCGACAAAGACACCGATAATCTCCTCGGGATGTCCGCTCTTGTCACGTACGATATTGCCGGAGGCATGGTACCAGCGATAGCTGCCGTCATGAATCTTCAGACGGTAGTCCGCATTGTACTGTGTATGCCCGCTCAGATCCCTGATGCAGGCATTGAAGGAAGAAAACGTTCTCTCCACATCGTCCGGATGCAGACGCGAGCTCCACGACTCGATCGTGTTCGGGAAATCCGACTCCCCACGGAAGCCGACCATACGGCGGAACTCGTCCGACCAGATTGCGTAGGCGATGCTGAAATCCGGATTGATCTTCATGTACCACATACCGGACTTGATCGCCTCGTTGACTGTACGCAGACGGAAGCGCTGATATTCGAGCTCCTCGTTCACGCAGTCGATCAGATCGTTCACCTCAGTCGCATACGGCTCATTGCTGCGCAACTTCGCGAAGAGTGCATTCTTTTCATGTCCCGCGACGAGCTCCCGAATTGTCTCTACAAATTTGTGTGTATCGCCTGTTGCGCTATCCCTGTCTAACATTACATTCCCTCCAAAATATGTTCCATCCGACAGTATTTGGCTTATTGTACCATACCTACACATATATGCAAGCACGAGTTGGGAATTTAAGGAATCGCAAAAATCCCTCGGATATTTTTCACGCCCGAGGGATTTTCATACGGCAAAGGTTCACATAGCGCCCAGCACGAAGCGCTGTGTACGCAGCTTCTGCTCCATATCTGCACGTGAACGATGCAGGAACTCGTGGACGAGATAGTCCGGCTGAACCATATCGATAATCCTACGCGCCGCATCTGTACGAAACGGCTCATGGCGGTCGACATGCCGCACATAGTCCAACGTTTCCCGCCAATCCGGCAGGCGACACTCGCCCGCGTGCCTGTGTATCATCTCCCGCGTATAGGCACCGGAAAGCGACTGATGCAGATGTACACCATAGACGGATTTCCGCAGTGATCCGAGGTTTTGATAGATCTTCGCCACATACACCGCACCATCTTCCTCGCTCCGCAGATCAAAGTTCGTGTTCATCAGATGTCCAACATCCAGCATAAATCCTGCGTTCTCACAATTGACCCCTTCTAAGAGCATGGCAGCGAAGCGCGGCTCACAAAAGGTCAGCCCCGGCCACCAGAGATTTTCAAAGAGGAGACGACAGCCCTGTGGGATTTCGCTCACAATCGCATTCACAAGCTCAATCGTCGCACGGATGACAGGCTCATCCGACATGGAAAATCTTCGCGCATACATCTCTGAGGTCCGATTGTGCGCGACATGAAAGACGATGTAATTCGGCTGACATTCTGCCGCCTGCCGCAGATTCTCCTTCCATGCCTCCACCCAATCACTGACATTGAGCGAGCCATAATAGCTGTGGATATTCTCCTCACTGCCGAACTCCTCCATGAGCGCAGCACGATCGCCGCGCCAGAAATCCACCCATGTCGGCCAGAACATGAGATGCACGCCCTTGATATAGGTCGGTGGAAACATCACGCGATCCCACGGCGCACAGAGCATGAACTCGATGCCGTCCAGCGCATGTGTACGCAGGAGCGCCGGAAGTGTGTCCGCACTGTTTTGCAGTACATTCTCCACATCACAGTCCGCATTGGAGAGATTCGTCAGTGCAAGCATATGCCCCCCGTTCTACAACAAATGATAGTGTTAGATTATATTGCAATATTTTAACACTATTCTCACAGGCTGTAAAGAAGGGCGTAAGTCTTAGAACTTATAGCTGTAGCTGAGGAGATAGTTGATGGGTGCAACGTAGTACGCCGATCCGCTGTGCATCGTCGTGTCTTCACGGTTGAGCACGTTGTCGATGCGAAGACTGATCTCGCTGTTCTCATCGGGCGCATAGCTTGTGTTCCATGTAGTGAGCAGATACGGCTTGCAGC
>CALALM010000112.1 GCA_937925565.1 uncultured Centipeda sp. | reverse complement strand
TCAGGGATGCAAAACACGTCGCCGAGGCAATGATTCGCTATATGGAGGAACACAGCGCGAAGTCCTGACATCGTCGGGCTTTGCCGACACAAGATAAGGAGACAGTTATGACCATGAGTGATCGCGAGATCACCGATCTCGTACGACAGATGGCGGCACCGCCGAAGCCCCCCACCTACGGGGAGGCAGAGGTGGAAGAGCTCGTGCGCATGCACGCGGGCGGTCGACACAGGATGCGCAGTGAGGCAGAGATCCTCGCGCGCTACAACCTCGGGCGCCAGCAGTACAAGCAGCTGAAATTCAGCCGTGAGAACAACCGTGAACAGCAGCAGATGCTCTACGCAGAACTCAAGGTGCTCGGCTGGGTGCTCGGCCGCAAGGAACGCGATGTCGTCATGGAGATCAATAAATGAAGCTGACTCTGAACAAAGACGAATTTATTGCGGCTGCAAAAAGTGCGAACCTGATCACGATCTCTACGGAGTTGACGATGGATCTTGACACGCCCGTCTCCATCTACTACAAACTTGTCGGAGACAAAAAAGGCTACATCATGGAGTCCGTCGACACGACTCAGCAGCAATTCGGACGCTACTCCTTCATCGGCGGCGAGCCGTTCGTGCGCGTGCAGGTATTCGCGGATAAGCTGCTCGTGAGCGAAAACGGCCTGATGAAGAGCATTGCGGGTGCCCCACATGAGACGATGAAGGCGTACGCCGCACGATTCACTCCTTCCGCTGCGGACGGAGAGGCACTTCCCCTTGTTCACGGCGGACTTGCGGGCTACTTCACCTATGAGACAGCGGCGACCTTTGATCGCGTACGCGGCGTAGAACTCGATGATGAGCAGCTGCTTGGGCAGTTCATGATGTGCCGCTATCTCGTCGTCTACGATGCCCTCAAAAACAGTGCTCAGCTCCACTACCTTGCCGATATCCGCGCAGGTGAGGATACAGGCGAACTCTATGATGCCATTGTGGAACGTCTTGCCGCGATGCGTGCACGCCTTGCCGCACCGTTCACACCACCGGCAGCAGAGCCCGCAAAACGCAAAACACCAGTCGACTTTATGGCGCGTTACAAAACGGCACCGAAAGATTTCCTGAACGTGATCGACACGATCAAGGAGCATATCTATGCGGGCGACATTTTTCAGGCGGTGCCGTCCTTCCGCTTTTGCGAGAAGATCACGCGCCCTGCGTTTCTCTTCTATCGCCGTCTGCGGCAAGTCAATCCCTCGCCCTATATGTTCTACTACAACTTCGGCGAGGTAAAGCTTGTCGGTGCCTCCCCCGAAATGCTTATCAAGGTATCGGGCAAAACGGTCTATACCTACCCCATCGCGGGTACGCGCAAACGCGGCAAAAACGATGAAGAGGACGCACTGCTCGCCGCCGATCTGCGCTCCGACGAGAAGGAATGTGCCGAGCATGCCATGCTTGTCGACCTCGCGCGCAACGATCTCGGTCGGATCAGTGTCCCCGGTTCTGTGCGTGTGCCAAAGCTGATGGAGGTCGAGCGCTTCTCCCATGTCTCACACATGGTGAGCAGTGTCGTCGGCACAATTTCCCCCGTCTACACGCCGATGGATGTCCTGCGCGCCACCTTTCCCGCCGGTACCGTCAGCGGTGCACCGAAGCTGCGCGCGATGGAGATCATTCACGAACAGGAGAAGGAAAACCGCGGCTTCTATGCCGGAACCGTCGGCTATATGGACTTTCGCGGGAACATGGATATGTGCATCACCCTGCGTACCATGTGCATCGAGAATGACGACACGGCAATCATCCAGTCGGGTGCGGGCATTGTCAAGGACTCCGTACCCGAGAAAGAATACCTCGAGATCCTGCAAAAGGCAAAGGCACTCTTCGAGGTCGTAGAGGAAGTGGAGAACAATGCTGCTTTTGCTTGACAACTATGACTCATTTACCTATAACGTCTATCAGCTCCTCGCGAACCTCGGCGCAGAGGTCGAAGTCGTCCGAAACGATGCAATAACGATTGACGAGATTCGTGCAAAAAAATACAAGGGCATCGTGATCTCCCCCGGTCCGGGACTCCCAAAGGATGCGGGCATTACCGAGAAAGTCATTCACGAACTCGGTGCAGAGACACCAATCCTCGGCATCTGCCTCGGTCATCAGGCGATCGGCGAGGTGTTCGGCGGTCGTGTCGTCCGTGCACACGAGATCGTCCACGGCAAGGCATCTCCCATCCGTCACCACGGCACGGGCATCTATCAGAACATCCGGGTGGGCACGCAGGTCGCGCGCTACCACTCCCTCATCATCGAGCGTGAAAGCCTGCCCGATATACTTGAGATTACGAGTGACCTCGGCGACGGAACGATTATGGGGGTCCGGCACAAAACCCTCCCCATCGAAGGCATCCAGTTTCACCCCGAGTCCATCCTGACCCGCGATGGGCGCACCATGATGGAGAACTATCTGACGGATATCGAGGTATTATGAGCGAAAAACGATATGACGACATCCTCCTGATCAGTGATCTCGACGGGACACTCATCCCGCGCTATGAGATGATCTCCGAGGAAAACGTGCGCGCCATCAATGCATTTACCGCCGCAGGCGGTGCCTTTGCTGCCGCAACGGGACGCACACCGGGCTCCGCCCTCCCCTACCTCGAGGGAATCACGGTCAATGCACCGAGCATCTTCTTCAACGGCGCCATGCTCAAGGATCTCGCGGCAGATCGCGTGCTCGAGACACGCACGCTTGTCGGTGACCTCTGGCGCACCTTTGCTGCGCGTGTGCTCTACCAGTTCCCGCGAGCCTGCGTCGAGGTCTATACGGCAGAGCACTGCCATATCCTCAGCCCCGAGGCGAATGACGACCCACGCCTCACGGATGAGTTCTACAATGTCAATCACACGAATCTGCAAACAGTCGAGCGTGAGACATGGCTGAAGTTTTTTATCTGTGATGCACCCATCAATCTTTCCTTTGTGGAGCGTCTGGCGCAGGAACTTGGCATCGATCAATGCTCCACCTCGTTCTACTCCGAGGAAAACTACCTCGAGTTCGTCCCGCCCGGCACGAGCAAGGGCGCGATGGCAGAGGTGCTGCATGCAATGCCCGCCTATGCGGGGCGGCGTATCATCGCCTGCGGCGACTACGGGAACGATGCCGAGCTCCTGCGCATGGCGGACATTGGCATCGCCCCCGAGGATGCCTCGGAGGAGGCAAAGGCGGCAGCGGATCGGATTGCGCCGCTATGCAGAGAACCGATTGTACCGTGGATTCTGCGCGAGATACTATAATCGGGCATATAAAAACAGCACTGCGACTGCAGTGCTGTTTTTATGCGGTAAACCGCTGAATATCAACGCATCTTAGAAGAAGAAGCTGACACGACCGTAAAGCGTCTGAGCCTTGTTGCCCGAAATAAGCTCCTTGCCGCGGAAGTACTGCATCTGCGTCAGAACGTTTTTGAACGGAACATAGCCAACGCCAAGGTCAAACCCCTTCGTTCCGTATGTCGTGACAGCCCCACCAAGGTGATCCGTGGAGAACGTCGGTGCGAGACCTACATTGGCACCCACGTGACGGTAGGCAAGGTATGCGCCCCACGAACCCTTATCAGAGTTCTTCGTTCCCTTGTAGTCGAGCTGGATACTGGCAGCCTTCTTGAGTTCTTCTGCCTTGGCGTTCTGCGCATAGGCTCCGCCGAGCGCAAGATTCTTGTCAAAGCGATACTTTCCGCCAATCGACCAAATTGCTGCCTTGTCCTCCTGCTCGCCGCCCTTGTTGTAGTATGCGACATGCTTAAACGCATCACTGGAGAACTGGCGATAGCTAACACCACCGGAGAGCTTGCCGTCGGCATAGCTGAATTCAATGCCCTGATAGCTGGCCGCCTTGTCGCCACCCGCAGCTACACCGGCATCAATCGCATTGTTTGCATCATCGAGATTCCAACGGCCTGCCTCAAGAAGAACCTTGACCTTGTTGCCAAAGGTGACCTGTGCTCCTGAGAAGAAGTCATCGACGACAAGACCGTCATCAACATTTGAGTAGAGTGGCATCTTACCGAGCTTGACGTTGAACTTGTCGTAGCTGCCGTCTGCATAGGCGTAGGTCAGCTTAACACTATTGTCGCCTGAATCCGTCTTCATATTGTTGCCTGCCGTGAGACGCGCCTTGACCTTCCAGTGGTCATTGACCTCAGCCGTCGGGAAGAGACGGAACTGGAGCTGATCTGTGTTCTTCTTGCTCGGTGCAGTTGTTGCATGCTCCTGATCATTGCGGCGGCTCCAGTAGCGATAACGGAGTTCACCCGTCCACTTCACCATATCGGCATTCTTCTCGAGGTTCGAGACACGGACGCCAAGGTTGTTCAGCTCATCCGCAAACTCAGCAGCGAGGCGGTCGACGAGTGCGCGATCTGATGCAGACATATCGCCCTTTGCCATCGCTTTGCCGACCATCTGCGCCATCTCATAACGCGTGATGTTGCGGTCGCCGCGATATGTGCCGTCGCCATAGCCCTCGATGACACCATCCGCAGCGAGCTGCGTCACAGCATCATACGCCCAATGATCGCGCGGTACATCCGAGAACGGATTCGCTGCAGCGAACGTCGTGGACGCAGCACCGATCGTCAGTGCTGCCGCAAGAGCAGCTACCATTGTCTTCTTCATACGACTTCCTCCTTTGTGGGGATCTCCCACAATCAATAAAATACTGATCTGCATATAGGAGGACGGAGTATCCATGTTCCCTCGCGAACATCCTGTACGCAGATTCAACGTTTGTCATTATAGCATAATATCTTTCATTTGAAAAGTAGAGTTATGTCGTATTGCCCTATTGTTTTGAATATATTCTCTAATATAAGAAACATTCTCAACAAGTTATCAATTACGTGTCCATCCAAACTGCGTGATATTCGATGTATAGTGCAGACGATCGACAAAATCTACATTCGTAGCTCCCGTACGGAAGACGGGCACACGCTCGAGCGCATAGATGTTGCTCGCACGATCTACGTTACCATACTTGACGGTGAAGCCGCCCTTGTACCCCGCTTCCTTCGCAATTCCAACGATGTGCAGATCATGTACACCCGTCGGATAGGCAATGTACTCGACGGGATGTCCGAGTTCCGCCTCTGCCTGCCGTTTCGACTCGACCAGTTCCTCACGAATACGGTCGTCGGGCAGCTCCGGTAGAGGTGCATGAGTTACGGTATGGGACTGCGCAGTAATGCCGTTCTGCTCCATCTCACGCAACTGATCCCATGTGAGATATCCCTTACGATTGCTGACAAAACCGGTGACAATAAAAATGGTCGCCTTAAGATCGTATTTCTTCAAAATCGGATAGGCATTTGTATAGTTGTCCACATAGCCGTCATCGAAGGTGATGAGCACGGGACGGTCAGGTAGACTTCCCTTCCCTGCAAGAAAGGCATAAAGCTCATCAGGCGTGATCGAATGATAGCCGTGATCAACAAGGTATTTCATCTGCCAATCAAAATCCGATGGCTCGACTGCAAGCGAGATAAACATGGAGTTCACCATATGATAGTTGAGGACGAGCACCTTTACATCATCCTCTGCTGCGGGCAGAGGCGCAGGCGCCTCCTCCTCCTGCGGATGTCCGACAATCAGAATGACACCAAGGAGAATGAGAAGGACGGCAATGAGCGACCAAAACTGTCGCCCGCCAATCAACTTCTTCCAGTCCATGACATCCCTCCCATGCACCGTACGTTATCGTTACCGCGTATCATTGTACCTAGATTTGAAATGAAAATCAAGCCGAACACCTACGTATTTTCATCAAAAAAGACTGCCTCCCGAAAGAAACAGCCTCTCGCAATATTGCTCTCTTTAGTCCTTTGCCCAAACCTCTGCCATGAGATCCTCATAGACGGTCTCAAGCTGCTGCACGAGAATCGGCAGGAGTGTCTGGATCATACGGCTGTCGAAGGTCTCATCGACGAACGGGACGCAGATATCGAGGTAGATATTGCCATCCTCACGGAGATAGTACTTGAAGATTTTATACTCCGCATTGAGGTTGTTGAGATATCCTTTGATGCGTTCAACATTCTTTGTGTTGATGCCCGTTGCGACCTGCGTACGGATGATTGTGAAGATGCTATCGTCGATGAAGATCGCCATCGGCATAATCTGCCCCTTCGCCTCAATGCGCGAACGGAAGATCGTCGTATGGAATTCATCAGCAAGCGTCTGCGATTCAAAGAAGTTGATATCATTTTCCTTCAGGAACGTCTGAAATTTCTCCGCCTTTGAAGCGCCTTCGGGAGCAGCCGTCTCTACTGCCTCTTCCTGCACGTCATTCTCTTCATTCTTTGCCATCTGTATTTCCTCCCTTATCCTATGAGAACGGGGATCCCCGTCTGATATGTGACTATTGTATCATATATTTTTTTTTTTGCAAGAAAAACCGCCATGCAAGTGCACGACGGCTTGAAAATCATAATTCGCTCAAAGCGTCCTCTTGCGCAAAATGTACGCACGGACGAAGAGTCCTGTAAAGAGAATGGCAAAGCCGATGCCTGCCGGATAGGTGATGCTTGTCGGAAGACCAAACCCCTCGGGAGCCTGCATGAGATAGGTCGTCGTGACTGCTGACATGAAGATCGCGGGTACGAGAGCGAAAACATAGGCATACGAACCCGGCTTATGCAGATAGAGGTATGCCGTGCCCATCCAGAGGGTAATCATCGCAAGCGTCTGATTCGCCCACGAGAAGTAGCGCCAGATGATGGAGAAGTCCATCTGAGAGAGGACAAGACCGATACCAAGCATCGGAACAGCGATAATAAGGCGCTTCGGTGCCTCCTTCTGCGGGATGTTCAGCCAATCCGCAAGCGTCAGACGTGCAGAGCGGAACGCCGTATCACCGGAGGTAATCGGGCAGGCAATAACACCGAGCATGGCAAGAATTGCACCGATGCTCACGCCGCCGATCCCAATGGCACCCATAAAGCCGTTACAGACCTCATAGACGACACCGCCGGGACCCGCCTCCTTGAGTGCCGCACCGAGCCCTGCCGTGCCGTCGTAGAAGGTCGCGCCGGCAGCCGCCCAGCAGAGTGCAATGATGCCCTCAGCGACCATTGCACCGTAGAAGACAGGCCGCCCCATGCGCTCATCTTTGAGGCAGCGCGACATGATCGGCGACTGGGTCGCATGGAAGCCCGAAACCGCACCGCAGGCAACCGTGATAAAGAGCAGCGGCCAGATCGGCAGCTGTTTCGGAT
>CALALM010000111.1 GCA_937925565.1 uncultured Centipeda sp. | reverse complement strand
TACGAGAGCGATTACACGTCATATTCGCTCGGCAGGCGCGATGAAGGGGGTGATTGTTCCTGCGAACATGACAGAGAGCGAGATTGCGGCATTGCAGCAGAAAAAACTGCCGCGCAATGTCGTGGAGATCGTTACGACACCCGAGGTCTACACCCTTGAGACAGAAACGCCTGATGCACCGCATATTGTGGCGATGGATTTCGGCGTCAAGCGCAGCATTCTGCAGAACATCAACCGCATAGGTGCAAAGGTGACCGTTGTACCTGCGCATACGAGTGCGGAGGCAATGCTTGCGCTCAACCCCGACGGTGTATTTCTCTCAAATGGTCCCGGGGATCCGACGGATGTGCCGGAGATTGTGGAGGAAGTTCGAAAGCTCTCCGGCAAGAAGCCCATCTTCGGCATCTGCCTCGGGCATCAGCTGCTCGCGCTTGTGTTCGGGGCGAAGACGTACAAGATGAAGTTCGGGCAT
Organism: uncultured Centipeda sp.; assembly: GCA_937925565.1. GTDB lineage: Bacteria > Bacillota > Negativicutes > Selenomonadales > Selenomonadaceae > Centipeda. The sequence goes on along the minus strand of CALALM010000111.1, from coordinate 680 downwards.
CGCGGCGGCAACCAGCCGGTCAAGAATCTCAAGACGGGCAAGGTGCATATCTCTGCGCAGAACCACGGCTATGCTGTTGATCCTGACTCTCTTGAGGGGACGCCTCTTATTGTTACGCATACGAATGTCAATGACAATACGATCGAAGGTCTGCGTCATACATCTCTGCCGATTTTCTCCGTGCAGTATCATCCGGAAGCGGCACCGGGACCAGACGACAATATGTATCTCTTTGATGAGTTCTGGAATCTGATGAAGGGGGAGTGACGTATGCCGCGCAAGGAAAATTTGAAGAAGGTCATGGTCATCGGCTCCGGCCCTATCATCATCGGACAGGCGGCGGAGTTTGACTATGCGGGCTCGCAGGCATGCCGCGCACTGAGGGAAGATGGTCTCGAGGTTGTGCTCGTCAACAGCAACCCCGCAACCATTATGACGGATACACACATCGCCGATCGTGTCTACATCGAGCCGCTGACACCGGAGTTTCTTGAGGAGATTATTGCCAAGGAGAAGCCGGACGGTCTGCTCGCGACACTCGGCGGGCAGGCGGGTCTGAACCTCGCCGTGCAGCTTGCCGAGAAGGGGGTTCTCGCGCAGCATGGAGTGGAACTGCTCGGTACATCACTGGATGCCATCGAGAAAGCGGAGGATCGCGAACGCTTCAAGGAAACGATGGA
>CALALM010000110.1 GCA_937925565.1 uncultured Centipeda sp. | reverse complement strand
GCCGCAAAGAAAATCACAACCCAGAGAAGTGCCGACGCAAGGCGGACATCCATCGTTCCCCACGCGAGCGACATACTCAGGAAGGCAATCACCGTCAGTGCGAACATTCCCATCGTCACATAGCCGGCGCGGAGGCGGATGCCGTCAAGGAGTTCTTTACGGGCGACGTTGAGTGTCGCTCGTAAGATCGAAGCACGCATCCGCCGCCTTCCTTTCCTCCGGTTCGTTCGTTGCCCACAGGATAAGCCGTCCCCTCTTCGCCGCTGCACGCGTTTCACTGAGGAGCAGAGCGCGCCCATGTTCGTCGAGGGCAAGCCCCGGCTCATCGAGCAGCCACACCTCGGCGTCCACACCGAAAACAACGGCGAGCCGCACGCGCTGGCGCATCCCGGTCGAAAGCTGTCCCGTCATGCGCGGGAGAACCTCTGCGGGCAGTCCGACACGCGCAAGAAGTTCCTGCAAATATGTCTCCTCACACGAACCCCCACGTGCGGAGAGCAGAAAGATGAGATTCTCACGCACCGTCAGGCGCGTATACAGCTCCATCTCCGGCGTCGCCATTGCAAGCAGTCCGCGATAGTCCGCTCCATTGACAGGAGTACCATCCAGAAGTGTATCAATCGTCCCGGATGTTGGAAGCATGAGCCGTGCTGCAAGACGCAGAAGCGTCGATTTTCCGCTGCCATTCGCCCCGGCAACAGCAGTCACCCTGCCGCCTTGAAAGGAACACGTAAGTTGGTGTAGGACTTCACGCCCTTCAAACATTTGACTGACATCGTTCAAACGAATTTCAACCATAGGCTATCCCTTCCATAACTCTGGTTTATTTTAGCACGGCTATGAAAGAAAAATGAAATACATATTTTATATTAGTCTTTTCTATAGCTGTAGGCTATTTCAAAAATGAATGAACTTCATTTCTCTTGATAATTGGGAGCTGAACAAAGCGGCCGAAATCTCATCACGAAAATCCGACCGCTTCTTCAAGTTTTTAGCATATATAATTTTTATCATTGCGCTGTGATCTTTATCACATTTAGTGGCGTATGACTCCAAAAACCGCAGACATCGGAATCCTTTCCAGATACTTGTCAATTCCTGTAATTTCCTCAGCATTGAGAAGAATGTCCGCGGCCGCTGCATTCTCTACGAGGCGTTCGCGCTTACATGTCCCCGGAATCGGTACAATATACGGCTTCTTGCAAAGCATCCATGCGAGTGCGACCTGTCCACACGTCGCACCCTTCTCCTCAGCTAGACCACGGAGGAGCGCGAGGAGCTGACCATTCTCCTCCATTGCCGCCGCACTGAACTGCGGCATATTCGCACGCATATCCCCCGTCTCGAACACCGTATTCTTGTCATATGCGCCTGTGAGCACGCCATTTGCAAACGGCGAGAATGCGACAAAGCCGATGTTCAGCTTCTCGAGCGCTGGGAAGAGCGCTTCGTATGCGCGCACCATCATCGAGTAGCGGTTCTGCACTGCCGTGAGCGGGCAAACGGTATGCGCTCGGCGAATGTCCTCCTCCGTCGCCTCGGAGATGCCCCAGTGGCGAATCTTTCCTTCTTTTATGAGATCCCCCATTACACCTGCGACCTCCTCGACGGGGATCTTAGGATCGACGCGGTGCTGATAGTAGAGGTCGATATAGTCCGTGCCAAGTCTCTGCAGCGACGAATCCACAGACGCACGGATCACTTCGGGACGCGCGTCTGGGACGATGGGACTTTTGTTCTCTTTCAGCAGACTCATATCGAAATGGATACCAAACTTCGTAGCGAGGACAACCTTGTCCCGATAGGGCGCAAGTGCCGCTCCGACAAGTTTCTCATTGTCGTGCGGATCGTCGGGCGTGCCGTATACCTCCGCCGTGTCAAAGAGCGTGATGCCCATATCCACGGCAGCAGCAATCAGCTCGCGCATCTCCTTCTTGTCGGCGGGCGCGCCGTAACTCCCCATGCAGCCAAGTCCAACCGACGAAACGGTGAGATTTCCAAGTTTGCGGTAGTTCAATGTAAATCCTCCCTAATATATATAATAGCTTCTGCAAAATCATAATCAGTATTATATCACATTTATGCTCCATCCTATTACTTCCTTTCTTGGAAAGCGCTCTTATATAGATGGAGTATGTTATACTGTTTACAATAAAACCTTGTGCAGATTCACAGCGAAAGGGTCGTCATGAACATTGTAGAAATGGCAAATTATATCACGAATGTATTTCCAGAAAACAAACAGTATTACAAAGAGCATATTAGGGACTACGGAACCGTGCTGGCTCACGTTTTTGCAATCGAGACCATAAATATTCCGATGGAAAAGGATTTCAATGTGGGTTCAGAGAGCGAAACATTTCGGAAATATTGCATGCTGATCCAATCTCTATGGGAAAATGGTGATGATGAAGTCAGAAATGTGATCGATGTAACCATCCTTGAAAGCATCTCGGATCACAAACGGATGTGGGAGACTTTCGGCAGACATATCTCACAAAAATTCATTGACTATATCAACGATGAGGTATTGACAGAAAACATCGTCATGAGCGGCACCCCTCCTTTGAAAAAAAATAGATTGAACGAAAAAATCGACGATATTTTCCACCGATGCTGGGATGAAGATCTGTCCGAAGGAGATCAATATCAGCTCGAGTCCGATGCAGAAAATCTTGTAAAAGAATATGGGTGGGGTACCGTGTATTGTGCGGTATATGAGTTTTTGAATACAAACTGCAAAACTCCTGAAGCAATTATAAACTTTGCGCATCTCTACTGGATCTATGAATGGCACAAACATCCCATTCCAAACCCGTATGAATTTCTCGGATATTTCTACGCTCGGATTGACATGAACACCGAAAAATACGATGAAATGGATATTCTGGACAGTCTCACATTGGAGATTTTGCCGAGATCCGGTCATCAGGAAGTGAACCTATACGATTGTCCGCAATATTTGCCGGAAACGGATCCGCTGCTCTTGAAGGCTGTGGAAGCACATAGAAAACAAATGATAAAGGAACCACTGATAAAATGAAGTCCGTCAGATTAGCGTAGATTTTTTC
>CALALM010000109.1 GCA_937925565.1 uncultured Centipeda sp. | reverse complement strand
AACGACTTATTTGCGCTTGTCATTCAGCCGGGCGGCACTTCATGATGGCTATATAGAGGCTGATGTGAAAATTTCATTAAAAGGAGAGAGTCATGAGTTCTCATAATATATTAGTCGTAGCGGCCCATCCGGATGATGAGTATTTGGGGTGTGGAGGTACACTGTTGCGACATGTTGCAAATGGAGATCATGTACATATTATGATTTTGGCTGAAGGTCTGACCAGTCGAGATCACCACCGCGATGTTGACCTACGTAGGCAAGAACTCAATGCTCTGCACCATTCTTCACAAATGGCGGCAGATTTGCTTGGTGCGGATTCTTTGAGATTGTGTTCATTTCCCGATAATCGTATGGATAGTGTGGATTTGCTTGATGTGGTAAAATGCGTTGAGGAGCAGATAGAATCACTGAATCCTAGCATTATATACACGCATCATGCAGGAGATGTCAATGTAGATCACTTGATTACTCATAAAGCGGTAATTACAGCTGCACGATCATTGCCCCTATCTCGGGTGGAGCGTCTTATTTTCTTTGAGCCCGTTTCGAGTACTGAGTGGCAGATGCAAAATGCAAAAGACTCGTTCTTGCCAAATTGGTTTGTCCAAATTGACGAATTTATCGATAAGAAAATTGCCTTATTGCATTGCTATGATAGTGAAATGAAGGAGTATCCGCATCCGCGCTCCTATGACGGCATTGAGTATCTAGCTCGATACCGAGGGCAAACCGTCGGTGTAAAATACGCAGAGGCTTTTTCACTTGGAAGGAACATTCTCAGAGAAGGGAGTACAATGTTGTGAAATTTTGTAAACACTGCGTTATGCCTGATACAAGACCGGGATTACATTTGAATTTGAAAGGTGTCTGCGAGGCATGTATTTCCTATGAGAATCGACAGAAGATTGATTGGAGAGAGCGCCGCAGAGAGCTGGAGAGTATTTTAGATCGTTTTCGCTCCAAAGATGGAAAAAATTATGATTGTATCGTACCGGTAAGCGGCGGAAAGGACAGTACATATCAAGTTGTTAAGATGTTGCAATTGGGAATGCATCCCCTATGCATTACATTCATGGCATCTGATTTGTCAGATATTGGCTATCGGAACATCCTTAATTTGCAGAGTTTGGGCGTAGACTATATTACATTCACAGCGAATCCTCGTGTAAAGAATAAAATGGCTCGTCTTAGTCTGGAACGCGTTGGGGATATATGCTGGCTAGAAGAGGTGGGTGCCAACGCGTTTATCTATCGTTCTGCCGTGCAATACAATATCCCATTGATCATATGGGGGGAGTATCCTGACGCGGAAT
>CALALM010000108.1 GCA_937925565.1 uncultured Centipeda sp. | reverse complement strand
CCATCTCCGCAAGTTCCGCGTCCGTCGCCGTGCGGAAAACGGCAGGGACCGTCGCAAGTCCCGCAAGGCGCGCTGCACGCAGACGGCGTTCGCCCGCGATGAGCTCATACTTCCCACCCCCGATATCACGTACGGAAACGGGTTGAAGGATGCCGTGTCGCACGATGGACTCGCGCAGTTCCTCAAGTGCCGCTTCGTCGAATTCGCGCCGCGGCTGAAATCGGTTCGGCCGGATGGATTCGAGGGGAATTTCCGCGGGGACGCCCGCTACCGTCCCGGACGCAGATGCAGCAGCCGTTTCCTCGCCGCCCCCCCCTGCCCCACCTTCGGCAAGTGCATTTTTTCCGAGACCGAACGCTCCGAGTCCGCGCCCGAGTCCGCCTGTCTTAGCCTTCTTCACGCTTCAGGACCTCCCTCGCAAGCGCAATATAACTCTCCGCTCCACGCGACGTGATGTCGTAGGCAGTGATGGGCTGCCCGAACGAGGGAGCCTCTGAGAGGCGTACATTGCGTGGAATCAATGTTTCATAGACAGTGGCACCAAAAACATCCTTCACCTCATCGACGACCTGCGTTGCGATCCGCGTTCGACTGTCGTACATCGTCATGACGACCCCACGTACCATGAGGGCAGGATTCGCCCCCTCCTGCACCAGACGGACGGTATTCATCAGGAGTGCCACCCCCTCCAGTGCATAGAACTCACATTGGATGGGAATGAGAACAGAATGCGCCGCCGCGAGGGCATTCAGGGTCAGAAATCCGAGCGACGGCGGGCAGTCAATGAAGATGTAGTCATAGTCATGTGCCACCCCGGCGAGCGCATCCCTGAGGCGCGTCTCCCGGCGCTCCAATCCCACAAGCTCCGCTTCCGCACCCGCGAGATCAACACTCGCCGGCAGGAGATCCACACCAAAATCCGATGTGACAATTGTTTCACGGACACTTCTTCCCTCGATCAGAACGTGATAGATCATGGACATGAGCATCGTTTTGTCGATGCCGAGACCGCTCGTGGCATTCCCCTGGGTCGATGTCGACGAGCAGGACACGACGTTTTGCGCGTGCGATGGCAGCGGCGAGATTCACTGCCGTTGTTGTCTTGCCGACGCCGCCCTTCTGGCTGGCAATCGCTATGATATTTGCCACGAAATCATCCTTTCTTCGAGGACTTATACTTGTGGGGCGAGTCCCACGCGATTACTTCCACGCCCCTCTCAGAACAGCACCTTCGCGAGGTGCAGGTACTCGGGGTCGAGCTTCTTCTTGTTGTTCACCGCGTCGTAGAGGTTGACCGAAACGACGTGCCCCTTGCTGTAGCCGAACACGACGCCCGAGAGACCCGAGATGAGCGCGAGTGCCGCCCGCTCTCCGAGCTGGCTGGCGCGTACACGGTCGATGACGGTCGGCGAACCGCCGCGCTGGATGTGACCGAGTACGGAGACACGCGTCTCGATGTCCGTGTGCTTGGCGATGTAGTCACAGATATCCTGCCCCTTTGCCGCCCCCTCGGCGACCACGATGAGGATGTAGCGCTTGCCGTGTTCATAGGCGCTCGTGAGACTGTCCGTGATCTGCTTCAGGTCGAACTTCTCCTCGGGCACGAGGATGTACTCCGCACCGCCCGAGATGCCGGAGACAAGTGCGAGCCAGCCACAGTTGCGTCCCATGACCTCAAGCACGAACACGCGCCGATGTGCCGACGCGGTATCGCGCAGTTTGTTGATCGCGTCGATGATCGTATTCGCTGCCGTGTCGCAGCCGATTGTGTAGTCCATGCCCCAGACATCGTTATCGATCGTGCCCGGCAGTCCGACAATGGGGAAGCCGTATTCCTCCGAGAGCAGCTGTGCACCGCGCAGGGAGCCGTCCCCCCCGATCACGCAGAGCCCCTCGATGCCGCGTTTGATGAGGTTCTCATGCCCGAGGCGGCGTCCTTCCGGTGTCTGCCAGCGCTTGCAGCGGGCCGTCCCGAGGAAGGTGCCGCCGCGCTGAATGATGTCCCCCACATCCTTGGACTCCAACTCCCGCAGATCCTCCTCAAGCAGCCCGTGATAGCCGTCGTTGATGCCCCAGACCTTCACTCCCTCATAGAGCGCTGTACGTGCAACCGCACGCGCCGCCGCATTCATCCCGGGGCTGTCTCCCCCGCTCGTCATGATTGCAATACTCTTTAACACAACGCTTCCTCCCCTACCTGTTTGTAAAATGTGCGCAAAAAGCACGCATTGATTTCTTGAACTTCCCTCATCATAGCACAAATGGCAAAAAAAATCCCCTCTTTTTTGAGGGAATGGCAATGAAAATGTTTCACGTGAAACAAATTCGTCGATTATCCTTCTCGCGCAAGGTCACGGAAGCGGGTGTACTCCTTCTGGAAAAAGAGCTTCAGCGTGTCGGTGGCGCCGTTGCGGTGCTTTGCAATGCTGAGTTCGGTAATGTTTGCGTTCTCCGTATCCTGATTGTAGTAATCCTCACGATAGAGAAACATGACGATGTCCGCGTCCTGTTCGATGGAGCCGGACTCGCGCAGGTCGGAGAGCATGGGGCGTTTGTCCGAGCGCCCCTCCGTCGCGCGTGAGAGCTGGGAGAGGACGATGATGGGCACCTCCAGTTCACGCGCAAGCACCTTGAGCGAGCGCGTCATCTCCGCGACGGCAAGGGTACGGTTCTCCGCACGTCCCGGTGCCTGAATGAGCTGGAGGTAGTCGATCGCAATGAGGTCAAGTCCATGCTCTGACTTGAGGCGACGCGCACGTGTGCGGATGTCCATGACGGTGGTGCTGCTCGTGTCGTCAAAATAGAGTTCCGCCTTGAGCATACGGTCAGCCACCTTGACGAGGCGGCTCCACTCGTCGTCGTCAAGCTCGCCGCGGGCAAGGCGCGTCGCATCAATCTGCCCCTCGGCGCAGAAGATGCGGTGCATCAGCTGTTCGCGCGGCATCTCAAGGGAGAAAAACGCAACGGTCTTGCCCTGCAGTGCCACATGGGTGGCAAGGTTGAGAACAAATGCGGTCTTGCCCATTGCGGGGCGCGCCGCAACGACGATGAGATCGGATTTTTGGAGTCCGCGCGTCACAGAATCAAGCGTCGTAAGCCCCGTGGAGAGTCCTGTAATTCCCCCCTTTGACCTGGCAAGGACGCTCACGCGGTCGACGGCATCAAAGACAACTTCCTTGATGGGGGTGAAACTGCCCGTGATGCGTCCCCCAGCAATTGCAAGGATCTTCTGCTCGGCATCGTCCAGTTGCCGGGCAACGTCCTCGCTCGCCTCGTACGCCGCACCCGCAATTTCCGTGCTCGCATCAATGAGGGCACGCAGGAGCGCCTTTTCCTTGACAATCTTCGCGTAGTGGGCAAGGTTTGCCGTGCTCGGCACACTGTTCGTCAGATTTGCGAGGAAGGAGATGCCGCCGACCTGATCGAGACGTCCGCTTTTCTTGAGCGACTCCGTGACGGTGACGATATCGACCGGCTCGCCGTCCCGTACCAGCCCCTCCATCGCCTCAAAAACGGCCCGATGTGCCTGGCGATAAAACTCGTGTGCGTGTAGCATCTCGATTGCCTGCGTAACGGCTTCCTTTTTCAGCATCATCGCACCGAGTACGGAAAGTTCCGCCTCAATGCTCTGCGGTGGGACACGTCCTTCCGCCATTGGATTCTCCTTTCTCCTTCCATTTCTCATCGGCAAAGAGTATGTCGAACGCCTCTTCCGCCCTCCTAAGCCGGTGGATGGTCAGCCCCAAATGTTCCTCGGGGATGTCCTTCTTGTTCTCCCACGGGATGATGAGTACCCCGATCCCCGCCTGCTGTGCACCGTATGCCTTTTCAAAGACGCCGCCGACCGGTTTGATCTCGCCCTGGAGCGAAATCTCGCCCGTGACTGCCACATCCTGCCGAATTGCCGTGCCCGTGACCGCACTCACAATCGCGGCAAGGATCGCAGTGCCCGCACTCGGTCCGTCAATGTTTCCACCACCAATCACGTTGACGTGGATGTCGTAGTCATGGATGTCGCGCCCCGTCAGCTGGCGCATCACAGACGCGGCGTTGAACACGGAGTCCTTTGCCATGCTCCCCGCCGTCTCATTGAAGCGCACGGTTCCCTTGCCTTTCTCTGCCGCAGGGAACGCCACCGCCTCAATCTCAATGATAGAACCGAGGAAGCCCGAAACACCAAGCCCGAATACTCTGCCGACGGCAGGTGTATCCGACGCCTTCTTCCGTCCGAACTGGTAGAGGCGGCTCACCTGTGCGACCTCGTAGACATCGTCCTTGGTCACACGAAGCAGCGGCGCCATTGTTTCACGTGAAACAGTTTTCTTCTCATCACTTCCCACATCTTCCGCCGATGTCTGCGCACCGTCCATTGTTTCACGTGAAACAATCTGACCGATCTCATCGTCCGTGAGACGATTTAACGCAAGACTGTACGCATCGGCAAGGATGTTGATCGCCTTGCGTCCCTCGATTGTGTACTCGCTGATGAGCTGCACCGCCCCCTCCGCCGGCTCGACATTCAGTCGATGCGCCGCATTCTCCACAATCGTCCGAATGTGCGCCGGGGTCAGCGGCTCGAAGTAGATCTCCGCACAGCGTGACCGCAGCGCAGGATTGATATGATCCGCGTCACGGGTCGTCGCACCGATGAGCACAAAGTCCGCAGGCGCCCCCTCCTCAAAGAGCTTTCGGATATAGGGCGGCACGCGCTTGTCATCGGGGTCATAGTACGCCGACTCGAAGTACGCACGCTTGTCCTCGAGGACTTTGAGCAGCTTGTTTTGCAGCATCTCGTCCATCTCGCCAATCTCGTCGATGAAGAGAATGCCGCCGTGTGCGTCGGTCACGAGTCCCGGCTTCGGCTCAGGAACACCACTGTCGGCGAGGCTCTTCTGTGCGCCCTGATAGATGGGGTCATGTACGGAACCGAGCAGGGGGTTCGTCATGTCGCGCGGATCCCAACGCAGGGTCGTGCCGTCCGTTTCCACAAACGGCGCGTTCTCGCCGAACGGTGATACCGCACGTCTCTTTGCCGCCTCGAGCACGAGGCGCGCCGCCGTCGTCTTGCCCACGCCCGGCGGACCGTAGAGGAGGAGGTGCTGCGGATAGGGCGAGGAGAGCTTCGACATGAGCGAGCGCACGGCACGCTCCTGCCCGACAATCTCATCGAAGCTGCGCGGACGCAGCAGCTCCATGACCGACTGCGTAAGATGAATGCGCTCAAGCGCCTCCAGATCCTCACGCTTCTTCTTGTCGTGCGGCGACTCCGCGCCGGGGCTCTCCTCCGAGATCACCTGACGGCGAATATCGTCCACGTACTCCTCGTGATCCTTTTCAAGCTTTTCGTTCACCTTGCGCTCAATGCGATCCTCGAGGTCGCGGCGCGCAAGAATGCCCGCCAGCTGTTCCGTCATGCGGTTCAGAATTTCGGGGATCTCCGCCTCGGACGGCGGTGGGGAGAGGAGTGGGTCCTCCTCAAGAATGCGCATGAGTGCGAGCACGCGCTCACGCCGGTTCTCCGAACGCATGAGCGCCATTGCGTTCATCTTGCCCGCCTGAATGACGAGGCGCTCCGTGCCCATTGTATCGGCAAGCATGCGAAAGATCGTTGCAATCTCCGCGTCCATCCGCGCCTCGTGTGAGAGTTCGGGCGGCTTCCCTTTCTTGCCGTCGCCGCCGAATAAGTCCTTAAAAAATGACATAGAATTATTTCCTTTGGAGAGAAAAGCTGATGAGGATTGCCTCATCAGCCTGTTGGATGAAATTGTTATACGGTCGGCGTCTCCTTCGCAAAACCTCGTTGCGCAAGCGGTCGGGCACTTATCTGCCTAAATACCTGCGGATTCCAAACGCGCTTCGCTTGAACGGTTAAAATCCGCAGGGGGCGGGTCGCACACTTTTCTCCGCTTGCTTCACTAGGTTTGCTACAGGGGATCGCACTGCACTCCCTGTCAGAATAATCCCTGATACC
>CALALM010000107.1 GCA_937925565.1 uncultured Centipeda sp. | reverse complement strand
AGGACATCGCCATCATGCCGAGATCCTTCTTTTTCGTCTTCTTGCCCGTTGCCGCGAACTCTGCAATCGCCGCCGCAGGGGTCGACTTCGATGCCTGTCCGCCCGTGTTCGAGTAGACCTCGGTATCAAAGACCATGACGTTGACATCCTCCCCCGAAGCAAGCACGTGATCCACGCCGCCGAAGCCGATGTCGTATGCCCAGCCGTCGCCGCCGAACACCCACTGCGAACGCTTGACGAAGTAGTCGTTATCCTTGTAGATGCGGCAGAGGAGCTCGTCCGTGCCCTTCTCCTTCTCAAGCAGCTCGCGCAGGAGGTCGGCACGGTCACGCGTGCCCTCGCCACTGTCGCGCTTTTCGAGCCAGAGCTGCATCGCTGCCTGAAGCTCGGCAGAGCCCTTCTTCTCCTCGATTGCCTGCGTCACCGCAGCCGCGATGGACTCGCGCACTGCCTTCGTGCCGAGCAGCATTCCAAGGCCGTACTCTGCATTGTCCTCGAACAGCGAGTTTGCCCATGCGGGACCGTAGCCCTTCGGGTTCTTCGTATACGGGATTGCAGGTGCGCTCGCGCCCCAGATGGAGGAGCAGCCCGTCGCGTTCGCGATCATCATGCGGTCGCCAAAGAGCTGGGTGATGAGCTTCGCATACGGCGTTTCGCCGCAGCCTGCACACGCACCCGAGAATTCAAAGAGCGGCTGCTCGAACTGCGAGCCGATGACCGTCGTCTTCTTCATCGGGACGTTCTTGACCGAGACCTTCTCCGTGTCCACACCGTAGTCAAAGTACTTCTGCGCTTCGCGGAGGTTGTCGTCGAGCAGTGTCATGTCGAGCGCCTTGCCCGGGCAGACCTGCGCACAGTTGCCGCAGCCGAGGCAGTCGAGCGTCGAGACGGCGATCGTGAGGTTCATCCCCTTCGCCGGACGCGACTTTACGGACTGCATGCCCTCGGGCGCTGCAGCAAGCTCCTCGTCCGTCGTCAGCACAGGACGAATCGTTGCGTGCGGGCAGACAAATGCACACTGGTTGCACTGGATGCACTTCTCCGGACGCCATACAGGAACGGAGATCGCCGTGCCGCGCTTCTCGAACGCCGTACCGCCGACGGGGAACGTGCCGTCCTCCATGCTGAGCAGCTCGGAGATCTTGAGCTTGTCGCCCTCCTGCCGATTCATGACGTTCTGGATCTTGGTGATGAACTCCGGCGTCTTTGCGTTGACCGGAACCTCCTCATCCACGGCATCCTTCCATTCGGCAGGAACATTCACGCGGTGGAGCGACTCGATGCCGTGATCGATTGCACCGTTGTTCATGTTGACGACCTTCTCGCCCTTGCTGCCGTAGGATGTGACAACAGCGTCCTTGAGATACTTGACCGCGTCGTCGATGGGAATGATGTTCGCGAGCTTGAAGAACGCCGACTGCATGACCATGTTGAAGCGTCCGCCGAGGCCAAGTTCACGGGCGATGTGAACCGCATCCACCGTGTAGAACTGAATGTCGTTGGAGGCGATGTAGCGGCGCATCGATGCGGGCAGGTGCGTGTTCAGCTCCTCATCCGACCAGAACGTATTGAGGAGGAACGTGCCGCCCTTCTTGAGACCTGCGAGGAGGTCGTACTGACGGACATAGGACTGCTGCGAGCAGGAGATGAAGTCCGCCTTGTTGATGAGGTACGGGCTGATGATGGGCGACTTGCCGAAGCGCAGATGGCTCATCGTGATGCCGCCCGACTTCTTCGAGTCGTATGCAAAGTATGCCTGCGCATACATATCCGTCTTGTCACCGATGATCTTGATCGCGCTCTTGTTCGCGCCGACCGTGCCGTCCGAGCCGAGACCCCAGAATTTGCACGCCGTCGTCCCCTCTTTCGTGAGGTTGACATCGCCGTGGATCGGTGTGAGGCTGCGGTGCGTGACATCGTCAACGATGCCGAGCGTAAAGCCGTGCATCGGCTCGTCCTTTTTCAGCTCCTCGTAGACCGCGAAGATCTGATCCGGTGTCGTATCCTTACCGCCGAGGCCGTAGCGTCCGCCGACAATGACGGGGTTCATCCCCGAGCTGTAGTACGCCGCCTTGACATCGAGGTAAAGCGGCTCGCCGAGCGATCCCGGCTCCTTCGTGCGGTCGAGGACGGCGACCTTCTGCACTGTCTTCGGGAGATACTTGAAGAAGTGCTCGACCGAGAACGGACGATAGAGATGAACGGAGAGCAGACCGACTTTCTCGCCCTGTGCGTTGAGGTATTCGGCGACCTCCTCCGCCGTCTGGCAAACCGAACCCATTGCGATGATGATGCGCTCCGCATCGGGCGCCCCGTAGTAGTCAAAGAGATGGTGCTCGCGGCCCGTGATCTTCGTCATCTGCGCCATTGCCTCTTCGACAAGCTCAGGGATAGCGTCATAGTAGCGGTTGACCGCCTCGCGTCCCTGGAAGTAGATGTCGGGGTTCTGTGCCGTACCGCGTACCGCCGGATGATCCGGGTTGAGTGCACGGCGGCGGAACTCATTGACTGCATCCCAGTCGAGGATCTTCGCGAGATCGGCATAGTCCACGACCTCGATCTTCTGAATCTCATGCGAGGTACGGAAGCCATCAAAGAAGTTGATGAACGGAACGCGTCCCTTGATGGCGACGAGATGCGCCACGGCAGCGAGGTCCATGACCTCCTGTACGCTCGACTCTGCAAGCATGGCAACGCCCGTCTGACGTGCCGCCATGACATCCTGATGATCGCCGAAGATGTTCAGCGAAGATGCTGCGATCGCACGTGCGCTGACATGGAACACTCCCGGCAGAAGTTCGCCCGCGATCTTATACATATTCGGAATCATGAGCAGGAGTCCCTGCGATGCTGTATAGGTCGTCGTGAGTGCACCGGCTTGGAGTGAGCCGTGCACTGCACCGGCAGCGCCTGCCTCCGACTGCATTTCGATGAGACGTACCTTCTGTCCGAAGATATTCTTCATTCCCTTTGCAGCAAGGCTGTCGACGTGCTCTGCCATCGGCGAGGACGGTGTGATCGGATAGATCGCCGCCACATCCGTGAAGGCATAGGAGATGTAGCCGGCAGCGGTGTTGCCGTCCATCGTCTTCATTTTCTTGGCCATGTTACTGCTCCCCTCTCATTGAAAATGCCCACGCATTCTCAAAGATATTAAAATATAACCACATAAGCAAAGAACATATCCCTGCGATTCTTTTTGATAAAAAGAATATCTATGGAGAAACAGGGATTCAATACTTTCTATTTATTATACAACGGAACAACAGGCTTGTAAACAAGATAGACTTTCTCAAGAGTTGAAACCATTGACTTTTCTCATTGTTTTTTATGATGAAAATATCTAATCATCCTATCAAAAAACGAGCTGCACTCAGCAGCTCGTCCGTCCAAGCAGTGGATGTGTCGTTGGTCTGAGGTCGCGCACGCGTATGAGATGAAGTGCCTCGGCGAGCTCGATGTCACGGCGGCGGCTGCCCTCCTCGTACACATAGAGCGGATGCTCCACGCCGATCTCACTCGCCGGCATATAGACATACTCATCGGTCGTCCGATCACCGAAGATAATGCCGCGCAGCAGCTGCGCCTCGCGTATCAAAACATATCCCTCCGCCAAAGCATATAGACAACGGTCGTCGATACACAGGTTGCGATGATGACCACACGCATAAATCCGAGCGGGTCGCCTTCGTACGGCACAGGCACATTCATGCCGAAGAAGCTCGAAATCACCGTCGGAATCGCAAGGATGATCGTGATCGCCGTCAAAAATTTCATCACGAGGTTCAGATTGTTCGAGACAATCGACGAGAACGTATCCGCGAGCCGTGCGAGGATGGTGCTGTACATCTCCACCATCTCGCGCGCCTGCTTGTTCTCGATGATGACATCCTCAAGGAGATCCTCGTCCTCCTCGTACATCTTGAAGATGTGGTGCAGCGTTGTATTTGTACGCAGACGCATGAGACGATCCAGCACCGCGCCGTTCGAGCGCAGTGCCGCATTAAAATACGTCAGCCCTTTTTGCAGCTGCAGAAGGCGCAGGATCTCACTGTTCTTCATGTCGTGACGCAGGCGATCCTCGATCTCCTCGGACAGCTTGCTGATCTGGCGCAGGTAGCGCAGGTAGAAGACATCCGACTTGTAGAGAATCTGAAAGAGGAAGCGCGTCCGCTTGTACGTGCGGAAAAGCTTTGCCGTGCGCTCGTTGAACTCTGCCATCACGGGCGTTTCCTCAAGGCAGACCGTGATGATGTGCTCGTCCGTGAGGATGATCGCGAGCGGCAGCGTATCATAGCTGTCCTCGCCGCGATAGACGGGCACATTCGTCAGGATCATGACCGAGTCGTCCTCGACATCCGTATGCGACCGCTCCTCATCGTCGAGTGCGGAGCGCAGGAAGTCGGGGTCAACCTCCGTCAGCGTACTCACGACCTTCAGCTCGTACGGCGTCGGATTGACAATGTTGATCCATGCGCCCTTCGTGAGCGTCTTGAGGGACAGCTCCTGAAGGGGACCGGATTCCATGGATTTATAGATTTGCAGCAAGGGAGGACGCTCCTTTCAGGCCTTTCCTCCCCTGTCAGCGCTACATACGGAAACGAAGAGAGGACGGCATACATATGTGAGGTTCGGGCTGCAAAGGTGTATCGTCCATGCTCTTCACTTCCTTTCGATAATCGTTCACAAAATTGCCGAATGAATTGTAACGCATAATGTGCTGCTTGTCCAGAGCCGCAGGGAAAAATCATACATTAAAACGGAAGTTCACCACATCGCCGTCGCGCATGACGTAGTCCTTGCCCTCAAGTCGCACCAGCCCTTTGTCACGCGCTGCTGCCACGCTGCCGAGAGAAACGAGGTCATCATAGTTTACGATCTCCGCGCGGATGAAGCCGCGCTCGAAGTCCGTGTGAATCTTGCCCGCCGCCTTTGGCGCCGTTGTCCCGCGCGTAATCGTCCACGCGCGGCACTCGTCCTCACCCGCCGTGAGGAATGTCTGAAGCCCGAGCAGGGAAAATGCGCCGTGAATCAGTCGATCCAGCCCGCTCTCGGAGAGCCCGAGATCCTCGAGGAAGATCGCCGCCTCCTCGGCATCCAGCTCCGCAATCTCCTCTTCGAGGCGCGCCGATACCGTCACAACCTCAGCGCCCGTACGCGCGGCATACTCCTTGACGGTCTGCACATGCGGATTCTCCGCGTCTGCCGTCGCTGCCTCATCCTCGCCGACGTTCGCGATGTAGAGGATCGGCTTGCGTGTGAGGAGGTTCAGATCGCGCAGCATCGCCTGCTCCTCGTCCGAGAGTTCCACCTCACGCGCGGGCTTTCCCTCATCGAGCGCAGATTTCAACCGTTCGAGTGCCGCGTGCTCCGCCTTTGCCTCCTTGCTGCCGGATTTCAGCAGCTTCGTCACCTTCGCCATGCGTTTCTCCACCGCTTCGAGATCGGCAAGGCAGAGCTCCGTCTCGATGATGTCAATGTCGCGCAGCGGATCGACAGCGCCCTCCACATGCGTGATGTCCGTGCTCTCAAAGCAGCGGACAACATGCGCCACGGCGTCCACCTGACGGATGTGCTCAAGGAATTTATTGCCGAGCCCCTCGCCCTTCGATGCGCCCTTGACAAGCCCCGCGATATCCACAAAGCGAACGCTCGCGGGCGTTGTCTTTTTTGAATGATAGAGATCGGTCAGCACCTTGAGGCGCGCATCCGGCACTGCCACCACGCCGACATTCGGCTCGATCGTGCAGAACGGATAGTTCGCCGCCTCCGCGCCCGCCTTCGTAATCGCGTTGAACAGCGTGCTCTTGCCCACATTCGGCAGACCGACAATACCAACTTCCAGATTGCTCACTCAGATTCCCTCTTTCACTGACCGCAGTCACGTCATATTCCTTGACACGATAATGCACTCGTTATGTTATAGCAGAAATTACCGGAGAGGTCAATGCGCGCATTTCGGGGCAGAGAAACGAGCTTTTCTCCACATCATCATTTTTTCTTATGAACATACCTGCATAATGTTGCAAATGCTACTTTCTTTTTTGAAATCTTGTGTTATAATTTGAAACAACTGGGGAGACTCCCCTTACTTGTCAATTTCCTTTTACGATATAGGAGGTCTATCATGGCGATTACAAAGGATATGAGCATCATCGAGATCGTGCAGACATATCCCGACACGGTTGAGATTCTGATGAATGCGGGCATGGGCTGCCTTGGCTGCGCAGCGGCGCATTTCGAGAACATCGAGCAGGGTGCAATGGCGCACGGCATCGACATCGACGCGCTCATCGAATGGGTCGGGGCCGAGCAGAGGGCGACCATCGGAGCCTCCTCGACCGTCCTCAAGCCCGCCATGGTCCCCGACATCCTCTTCCCCTTCGCCGCCCCTCCGGTCTCCGGATCGCTCGAGGAGGCCGGGACGGCCGCCGAGAACCAGGCCCGCGTCCTGCTGTGGGGCGTCGAACGGCTCATCGGCGGGCTTTCGCGCATCGGCGAGGACACCCACGTCGGCCACCGCCTGCACGTCGTCCTGCCCGGCTCGCCCAACCGCGGAACCTTCGGCGGGGACGGAGCCTACGGCGAGGTCAAGGCGGCCTTCGACGCCATCGTCAACAAGTGGGCCGTCGAACGGTGGGGCAGGCGCGTGTCCATCGCCCACGCCATCATCGGCTGGGTGCGGGGCACCGGGCTCATGGGACGCAACGACCCGCTCGTGGCCGCCGTCGAGGCGGCGGGCGTGCGCACGTGGGACACCTCCGAGATCTCGGCCGAACTGGTCGGCCTGTGCGCGGGCGAGGCCCGCGAG
>CALALM010000106.1 GCA_937925565.1 uncultured Centipeda sp. | reverse complement strand
CGGATTGTCGGCCCGTGAAAGGACGCCGCCTCAAGGATGACCGAGGTCGTCCTCTCCGTGATCTCGGACTCAAGACCGCCCATGATCCCCGCAAGACCTGCGGGCTTCTCGCTGTCGGCAATGACAAGTTCATCCCCGACGGCAACGCGCTCCGAGTCATCGAGCGTGTGCAGGTTCTCCCCTGCATGTGCGCGGCGTGCCGTGAGGCTGTGCCCCGCCACCGCATCATAGTCATAGGCATGGAGCGGCTGCCCCAGTTCGAGCATGACGAAGTTCGTCACGTCCACCACGTTGTTGATGGAGCGGATGCCCGCTCCATGTAGACGATCGACGATCCACGCAGGAGACGACGCGATCTTCACATCGCGCAGGACGCGCGCCGAGAAGCGCCGGCAAAGCTCCTCTGCCTCAATGCCGATGTGCACGAGCTCGGCGGCACTCTCCCCCGCCGTCTCCTTGACCTCAATCGTCGGAAAGCACAACTGCTTGCCCGTCAATGCCGCAATTTCACGCGCAATGCCGATGACGCTGAAACAGTCCGCACGGTTCGCCGTCAGTTCGAACTCAAGTACAACGTCATCGAGTCCCAAAGCCTGAGCTGCAGGAATGCCTACGGGCGTATCGGCATCCATGATATAGATGCCGTTCACCTGTTCCTCGGGCAGACCCTCGGTATCAATCGCAAGCTCGCCCGCCGAACACATCATGCCGTTTGAAGAGATGCCGCGCAGCTTTCCCTTTGAGATTTTCTTGCCGTCCGGCAAGACGGAGCCGACCATCGCAACGGGAACAATATGCCCCTCGCGCACGTTGGATGCACCCGTTACAATCTGGGTCAGCTCCTCCTTGCCGAGGTTCAGCTGACAGACAAGCAGATGGTCGGAGTCCGGATGCGGCGTGATCTTTTCGATGCGCCCCGTGATCACCTTCTCGAGCCCCTCATCCGCACGCACAATGCGCTCCACGGGAACGCCCGCCATCGTAAGGCGGTCGGCGATTTCCTCTGCCGTCTCGTCAATATCTACGTAGTCTTTCAGCCATTTGATGGAAACCTGCATAGTCCCGCCTCCTTAGAATTGATATAAGAAACGCACGTCGTTGTCGTAGAACAGACGCAGATCGTCCACACCGTAGGCGAGCATCGCAATGCGCTCAACGCCCATGCCGAACGCAAAGCCGGACACCTGTTCGGGATCGTAGCCGCTCATGCGCAGGACGTTCGGGTGCACCATGCCCGCGCCGAGGATCTCGATCCAACCTGACCCCTTGCAGACGCGGCAGCCCGCACCATGACAGGAGGAGCAGGAAATATCGACTTCGGTCGACGGCTCCGTGAACGGAAAGAAGCTCGGACGGAAGCGTACCTTTGCATCTGCATCAAAGAGCTGATGCAGGCAGAGTTCAAGTGTCCCCTTGAGGTCGGCAAAGGAGATGCCCTTGTCGATCACAAGCCCCTCCACCTGTGTAAACATCGGAGAGTGCGTTGCATCGTAGGAATCACGGCGATAGACGCGACCGGGTGCGATCATGCGAATCGGCGTGTTCGGCTCGTTTTTCTGCATCGTGCGCGCCTGCACAGGCGAGGTCTGCGAACGCAGCAGAATGTCCTCCGTAATGTAGAATGAGTCCTGCATATCACGCGCAGGGTGATCCTTCGGCAGATTCAGCGCCTCGAAGTTATAGTAGTCACTCTCAATCTCAGGTCCCTCCTCAATGGTAAAACCCATCTGCAGGAAGACCTGCTTGATGCGATTCAGCGTGAGCGTGAGCGGATGCAGATGCCCCATGACTGCTGTACGCCCCGGCAGTGTCACATCGATCTGCTCGGCGGCAATCCTGTCCGCGAGCTCCCTGTGTGCCAGTTCCTCCGTCTTTGCCGCAAGCAGTTCCTCAAGTTCGGCGCGTGCCTCGTTGACAATCTTGCCGATGCGCGGGCGCTCCTCCTGTGCAAGCGCACTCATGCTACGCAGGAGCGCCGTCATCTCTCCTTTTTTCCCAAGAAATTTCACACGTATATCATTGAGTTCGCTCAGGCTCTCTGCTGTATCCGCAATCGCAGCGCGGGCACGTTCCCTGAGCTCTTTGATCTTCTCGTCCATATCGTCCTCCTGTATGTGCGCGAAATAATGGTGTTTTTATAAATTTACTGCGCTTATCGATAAAAATACCATTGCTCAGTTTACCATATCTATCTGAAAAAATCTATGAAAGGCTGATAAAATGGAAGTTACGAAAGGAATTGAATATGCAAGATATTTATAGTATGCTAGACAGAGTATATTCCTGTCATTGACCAAGCAAGGAGGTTCTATGGATACTCTCATCAAAAGCGTTTCAGATCTGCTGGCACATCCGACCAGTCTCT
>CALALM010000105.1 GCA_937925565.1 uncultured Centipeda sp. | reverse complement strand
CGCTCTGGCACGCCTGATCCATATCGCGTGCGCCCGCAAGGAAGCTCTCGATGTCAAATCCGATGCACGCTGCGAGCGTGAGCCCGACCTCGGTGAAGACCGTGAAGCGTCCGCCGACGCCGTCCGGCACGGCAAACTGTTTCCAGCCCATATCCATCGCGAGTTTCTTGAGCAGTGTCGGCTTCGCCTCGTTCGGATCGGTGACCGCGACCACCTCGACCTCGACGTTGTCCGCCTTCTTGAACTCGTCATACATGACCATGAAGTTCGACATCGTATCGAGCGTGCCGCCCGACTTCGAGATGACGAGGAGCATGATGCGTAGCGGCTGACCGCCGTGCGTCTTCTTGATCTGCGCCACATCCTTCAGGTGGTTGATGATGTCGCCCGTGCGGCGCGGATCGATGTTGTTGCCGCTGAAGTAGATGCGCGGGTAGCCCGCGCGCTGCTCGTTCGAGAGCGAGTTCCAGAGCTCGCCGCAGTGCACGTCAAAGAGCACCTTGTTCCCGAGGAATGAGCCGCCGATACCGAGCGAGATCACGACATCCGTATTCTCCCGCACATATTTCCCGAACTCCTTGAGCCGCGCAATGGACGAGGGCGAGTTGATATGCCCCTCCTCGATGTAGGGCGTCTGTGAGAAGAGCACCTTTTCGGGCTCGCCATCCTTCGAGAGATGCCCGCGAATAAAGCCCTTTTCGCGCATGACCTTCATCGCCTCATGCGCCTTTTTGAGATCATCCGCATAGAAAGCGAGGTCGGCGTCCGTCACCTTGCCCTCGCCGTAGAGATTGTCATAGTCAAAGGTAAATCCGGATTTCAGTACAAGACTCATCAAAAACTCCTTTCCCGTACTCAGGCACGAATCTCAGCGAGCAGTTCGTCCGTCTTCTCCTTGAGCAACGCCTTATCCTGACGTGTCTCGACATTCAGGCGGATGACCGGCTCCGTGTTGGACATGCGCAGGTTGAAACGCCACTTGTCGAACTCGATCGAAAGCCCGTCCACCTTCGTCACCTTGCCGGAGGCGCCGTACTTCGCCTCGATGCGATCCATGACCGCCTTCGCGTCCGTGACCTTGCTGTTGATCTCACCGGAGGTGGGGAAGCGATCCATGCGCGCCTTCATGAGCTCGGAGAGCGTCTTTCCGCCCGACGCGCTCATCAGCTCCGCCACGAGCAGCCACGGGATCTGTCCGCTGTCGCAGTAGGAGAAATCGCGGAAATAATGATGTGCACTCATCTCGCCGCCGTAGATCGCGTTGACCTCGCGCATCTTATCCTTGATGAATGCGTGACCGCTCTTGCACATGACGGGCTTGCCGCCGAGGCTCTCGGCGATCTCGATCGTGTTCCAGATGAGGCGCGGATCATAGATAACACTTGCGCCCTTGTTTTTCTTGAGGAATGCCTCGGAGAGGAAGCCCACCATATAGTAACCCTCGATGAAGCCGCCCTTCTCGTCGAAGAGGAAGCAGCGGTCGAAGTCACCGTCCCATGCGACGCCGAAGTCGGCACCTGTCTCGCGCACGACCTTCGCCGTCGCCTCACGGTTTTCCTGCAGGATCGGGTTCGGTACACCGTTCGGGAAGTTGCCGTCCGGCTCGTTGTAGACCTTGACCAGCTCGAACGGGAGGAACTTCTCCATCGCGTTGATGATGGGACCCGCCGCACCGTTGCCCGTGTTGACAACGATCTTGTACGGCTTCAGCTTGCTCACATCGACATAACCAAGGATGTGCTTGACGTACTCGTCGAGAATGTCCACCTTCTCGATCTTTCCGGGTGTCGCTGCGGGCGCAGGATAGGTTTCACCGACCGCCATTGCTGCGATATCCTTGAGTCCTGTGTCGCTCGAGATCGGACGCGACTCTTCGCGCACGAACTTCATGCCGTTGTACTGCTTCGGGTTGTGGCTCGCCGTGATCATGATCCCACCGCCAAGGCCGAGATGCGCCGTCGCGAAGTAGATCATCTCCGTGCCGCACTGACCGATGTCCACAACGTCACAGCCGGCTTCCGTGAGTCCCTTCGCGAGTGCATCGCTGATCGCAGGCCCCGAGAGACGGATGTCGTGTCCGATCGCCACCTTCTTCGCGCCAAACAGCGTGGGGAAACTGCGTCCGACGCGGTAAGCGAGCTCCTCGTTTACCTCATCGGGATAGATACCGCGTACATCGTATGCGCCAAAACCTTTGTCTGTCACTGCCATGTAACGTCCCCTCCTCCACGGGCACACCCCTCGGCGTCCCATACACACCCTTTGCCCCCCATTCGATCAAGAGCCATCGGGTCATAACAAAACACTATACAATAGGGTAAATATTCGCCATTCTTTCCTGCTTTTCCTCTCTCTCAGGACAAAATCTTACGAACTTTTCCTACAAACAATCTCCTGCACACCTCCCCCGGGAAATGTTTTTCCCGCACATCTCTTTGCCGTCTCTCATACGGTTTACAATGACCATAACTTGTGCTAGGATGAACCCACATATTCATTTTCTAAAGTTGGGGACATCTCATGGATGAAATCAACGTACGGCTCATCTATCTCTTTACGGATCTGATCCTTCCGCTCATCGTCGGCTATGTGCTCTATCAGCGGCATCTGCTTTCGGATACGGCAGTCAATCGCCTCATCCGCATGAACGTCATTGTCTTCTTTACGCTGCTCTCGCTCTTCAGCTTCTGGGCGCTGCCGCTCACACGCGACCTCCTCATGCTGCCGGCGTTCTTCATCTTCATCATCCTCTTTCCGGCATTCATCAGTTGGCGTTTGCTCGGGCGACGCTTCCACACATCCATCGACCGCGGTACACATCTCATCTCCGCCTTGCTCTCAAATATTGGCACAATGTGCGGGCTATGTGCTTACATTATCTATGGAGAGCGCGGCTTTGCCTACGCTCAGATCGGCAGTGCACTCCAGAATCTAACGATGGTCATGCTCGCCTTCCCGATCGCCCAGTACTACTATCTCCTGCACAAGAATCACGGACGCAGCGCACGTCTCGAAGCCCGCGGCTTCCTCGGGCTGCTCGTCTCATGGAACCAGCTCAGCATTCTCGGCATGACAACCGGACTCCTGCTGAACGCCTCCGGCATTGCCCGACCGCCCGTACTGTCCGAGGCATTTTCCTATATCATCCACATTGCGGCATGGTTCTCCATGCTGCCCATCGGATCCCTCATCAACTTTAGGCGTGCACGACACTTCGTCTATTTGACGCTGGATATGATCTTCCTCCGCTTCCTCCTCCTTCCCGCCGTCACGTTTGTGACCGCACGCATCTTCATCAGTGATCCGATCGTACAGAACTCCCTTGTTATATTCGCAAGCGCACCGGCGGCGATCAACGCCACACTCACCGCGCGGCTCTACCAACTGAACGTCGACTATACGATTGCCGTCTTCCTTGTCACCACTATACTGTATCTTACAATCCTATTTCCCATAACATTTTTCCTGTTTCGTTAGAAAGAAGTGTTTTTTTTGGACAACTCCGATTTCCGCATCATCTACCTCCTCACCGACCTCCTCGCGCCGCTCATCGTCGGCTACCTCCTCTATCGGCACGGAAAGATCTCGGATGCTCTGATCAGCCGTATTCTGCGCCTGAACGTCATCATCATCTATACCCTGCTCGCCCTCATGAGCTGCTGGACGCTGCCGATCTCGTGGGATCTCGCCCTCATCCCGATCTATGGCATCCTCATCGTCCTCGTTCCGGGGCTTGTCGGCTGGGCGTTCTTCATCCGCAAGTATCACAACCCGCTCGATCGCGGCGCGTATCTTGTGAACGCGATGATGTCCAACATCACCACCCTCGGCGGCGTCTGCGCCTATATCATTTATGGCGAACAGGGTTTTGCCTACGCGCAGATCATGGGTATCTTTCAGACGCTGCTGCTTGTTCTTGCGGTATTTCCCATGGCGCAGTACTATTACCTCCAACACAAAAATCACGGACGCGGCGGTAAAATTCATATCCGCTTTGCGGACATCTTCCTCTCATGGAACCAGCTCAGTATCCTCGGCATGGCTGTGGGGCTCGCACTCAATGCGGCGGGGGTGGAGCGTCCGCCCGCCGTCGGCACGGCGTTCGAGGGATTGATCCACTTCGGTGCATGGTTCGGCATGCTTCCCGTCGGGGCGCTCGTCAACCTGCACCGCGCGCGGCGCTATGCACCGTACACTCTTGACCTCTTCGCCCTGCGCTTCCTCATCCTGCCCGCATTCATGATGGCAGTCAGCTATCCCTTCGTCCGCGACCCCGTTCTTCTCGGCGCGATCCTCGTCTTCTCCGTCACGCCGGGTGCGATCAACTCCGTCACGGCGGCGAAGCTCTATCATCTCAATGTCGATTATACGATTTCGGGCTTCCTCACCACGAGCATTGCCTTTTTCTTCCTCATCTATCCCGCACTGTTCTTTTTCCTACGCTGAATCAACGCCATGACAAAAGCCCTGCCGCACAATGCGGCAGGGCTTTCTTGCTGCTCTATTCTATTGATACGGGGATCAGATGCGGAAGCGTGCGATCTCGTTCTGCAGATCGGTTGCAATCTGGGCAAGGCTCTCACTTGCCTCGGCAATATCCGCAAGCGCCTGCGTCTGCGTATCGACCGAAGCCTCTGCCTCGTCCGTTGTCACATCATTCTCGTTTGCCATATCCATCAGTTTATGACTGAGATCGGCAATTGCCTTGTTCTTCTCCGTCAGCTTCCCGGAGGAAGCGTTGAGCTTCGTCACGACGCTGTTCGCCCCCTCGACCGCCTCGGCGATCATATCGAAGCGGCGCTGTGTACGTCCAAGGTTCACATTGCTCTCCTCAACCAGCTTTTTGGAGACCTCCATCGTGTCGACCGCCTGCTGGGATTTCTCCTTGAGTTCACCGATGATGCCGATGATCTCGTCCGAAAATCCGCGCGACTGCTCGGCAAGCTTTCGGATCTCCTCGGCAACAACTGCGAAACCGCGTCCCGCCTCGCCCGCACGCGCCGCCTCGATGGCAGCATTGAGCGCGAGGAGGTTCGTCTGCTCGGAGATGGACTGGATCATCGCGCTCGCCTCTTCGATGCGTTCTGCACTCTGATTCGTCTCTTCGACCACGCGGGAGACCTCCTGTGTAGCGTCCGCCGTCTCCGTGGACTTCTTCATGAGGTCGGCAAGGATCTCGGCGCCCTCCGTCTGACGCCGGTGGATGTTGGCCGTCGCGGCGTTCATCTCATCCATAACTCTGCGGTTGTCCTCAAGCATCCGGAGAATCTCATCCGTATGATCGACCGCATTCTGCGTATCAGAAACCTGCACACGTGCACTCTCGGCAATATCATGGATACCGCTGCGCACCTGATCGGCAGAGTGTGCCGTATTCTGTGCCGTTGCGGTCAGCTCCTCACTCGTCGCGGCAACGGACTGGGACGCACCGTTGATCTTGCCGATCATCTCACGCAGACTGTTCGCCATACGTGTGAGCGATCCGACCATCGCACCGATTTCATCGCTGCGATACTGATGTTCACGCACCTTTGCGCCCTTCTCCCGATCCATATCGAGATCGGCGAACCGTGCAAGCGTATCCGACACATCGCCAATCGGTACGACCAGACGGCGCCGGATAAATATGCCAAGTGCCACAACCAGAGCCACCGTGCAGATGACAGCCAGCACAATGGAGAAGATGACCATATCATGCGCGGCACCGACAAACTTATCCCGATCCGTGATGGAGAAAATTGCCCACGGTCGGTCTGTCCCCCGGAAATGAATCGAGTGGAAGACGTACACCGAGTCCTTCCCGGTCGTTGTCGAATGCTGTTCCTTGCTGTACGGCGATTCCGAATAGATTTCCTTTTTTTCCTCATCGGTCGACTGCATGATCGTGAACGCATTCTTCATGATCGACTCGGGACTCGTGCCATGTGCCACAAGATCGCCTTCGTTATCAATGAGCAGGTAAGTGTTGTCGGACGAGCTCGCCTTTGCGAAGTCATCCTGGATCTGACTCACGTCAAAGTCGAGGGAGAGAGCACCGATAAAACGTCCGTTCTCGATAATTGGTATACCGATGGAAACGAGGAGACTCTTCCTGCCCGCAATCTCATCGTAATATGCCTCGGAGAGCACGGTTTTGGCCGTTGATCTTGGCTTCTGGTACCATGTCGCCGTCTCATATCCCGTCGACGGTTCAAACTCAAGCACGCTTCCCTCACGGCTCACATAGGGCATCGCGCGCCCTGTTTTATCCGAGAGCGGATCCGTCACATGCGCCGCATCCTGCCCGTCAAATGCGTTCGGCTCAAACACAACGCCGATGCCGACGAGATTGTCATTTGCACGGATCGCATCGACAAGCATTGCGTTCAGGGCAACACGGCTGCGCGTCCCCGGCGGTTGCTGCTGCATATAGGTGTAGATGCGTTGGCGCACGTCCTCGCCCGACTGCTCGACGGACTCATAGCGACTGATAACCGCATTCGAACGCCCCTCGAGTTCATTGTATTGCGCCCGTGTGCCTATTTCAAGGAGCTCGTCATAGGCACGATAGCCGACGAAGGACGTGAGGACCGTCACCATGACGACCACGCCGACGAGCGTGATCATATTCAGCTGAAAGCCGATCCCCCTTCCCCTTTTCTGCCCTTGTTCCTGCAAAATATTCTCTCCTTTCCCCTGCGCCCGACTGCCCCTGACGGGAGGAGGCATCCATTCCCCGCAGAATCGTGCGCCTAAAGACGACAGCACGGGCTGTCGCTGTAAAATGGAATACATAACAATCTTTATTCGTCACACCCTCATTTTCTCCTGCCTGATGGAATTTTTATTTATTGTCTGCCTTGCCCTGAACAGGCCACCGTTTCGTAAAACATAATTTAGTAAATCGCAATTGACGAAATTGACTATTTACACAAAAAAGCAGCGACCGATGTGCCGTCGCTGCTTTTTCTGTGTCAATCTGTCTGTCAAAAGAGATCGTCGTCCACATCCACATCGCTCGAAAGTACTGTTCCCGTCACGGCGTCGATGCGGAGTTTGTACTCGACGCCGCCCGCATAGCACTTTACCTTGTAGACGGGGCGGAAATCCGGATGCCCCATGTTCGGTGTCGGCTGGGCGGCAGGAGTTGCCTGTGCAGGTGCCGTTCCCATTGGCGGTACCGCCGCTGCGTTTCCATTTGCGTCTGCCGGAGCCGCTACGGGTGCAGGCTGTGCAGCGGTCTCTACCGGAGTCGAGGGAGTGGTCTGCTGCGGTGCCATCATCTCATGACGACCACGGTCACGCCGATCATCACGACCATGCTTACGGTCATGCTTGCGCTTACCGTCATGCTTTCCGTCACGATCATCATGATCCCACATCGTCAGGTAAACACTACGGAAGTCCAGCTCCGCTTCGGACTTTCCGATTGCCTCCGCCGCGATTGTCCGCACATGTGACTCGTCGATGAGAACTACACTCCTCTGCGACGCCTGTGCCGCAATCATCTCCGAACGCGCCTGCTTCTCCATTGCGGAGCGCGCCTCCGCTTGGCTGTGGTGGTAGTACGCGCCGCCCGCGCTGACGATACCGATGAGCACGGCGAGCGCCGCCGCCTTCTTGAGGCGTGCCGGGGTGAATACACGCTTGACCTGATTCTTGACATTCTGCATTTCCATGATGATTTCCTCCTCTGCCTTTCGGCGTTCACATATGCTGTATCATTGCTGATGGGTACATCATACGGGGAAATGTTAAACAAAGTGTAAACAGAGAAATAACTTTTTTGAAATTCGTTTCCGTGCTGAGATTTTTTGTTGTATTTCGGTTATAATAGCGTAAGATTTTCCGCTGTTCTGTGAAAGTGAGGTTCTGTGATGCGTCTGCGCGATCTGTCCCTAAAGACGAAACTGCTCGTGACAAACGCCCTCATGGTCATCATTCCGATCGTGGTGCTCGTCGCCGTCGGTGCGGCGCTGCTCGGCGGTCTGCGACATGCGGGCACGCTTCAGCAGCAGGCGCTCGCGCTCCTCTGGCCGGAGAAGGGAAATGCGCTCTCCGTGCAGTTTGCGCTCAGTTCCCTGCGCGCCGAGTCCGAGAAAAAGAAATTCAAACTGCATGAGATTGAAAGCGACATCCGCCTTCTCGAAGGAACGGGCATCCGCCTCCTCGTCGTTCAGAAAGGGGAAAACTACCTGACACAGGGCGCCAATCCGGAGGAGATCCGCCGGATGGTCACACTCAAATGCGGTCCGCGCGGAGCTGCGCTCACATGGGATCGGGAGGGACTGTTCTTCCGCTACGAGGGGCTGCGCAGCGGCACCGTCGTCATGGGGGCGGGTGCCGTGCCCATGATGAGCGGCGAGGAGCCATTGATTCCGCACGACATGCGTGAATTCGTACTGAACGCCATCCTCGTCCTGCTCATCGGCACGGCATCGACGGGAATCCTGCTGCTCGGCCGCTACCTCGCACGCCTCCTCTCCGAGCAGATCATCGCACCACTCGAGGAGATGCGCACGGCGGCCGCCGCCATCCGGCGCGGCGATCTCGATCACGCACTTCCCCCGATGGGAAATGATGAGGTGGGCGCGACCTGCCGCGCGTTCGACGATATGCGACAGGATCTCGCACGCGCCCGTATGCGTGAGGCGGAGGAGGAAGCGCGGCGCAGAGAGCTCTTCATCGGCATCCTCCACGACATCGCGACCCCGCTCACGGCGATCAAGGGTTACGCGAGCGCCATTCTCGACGGGATCGCACAGACGCCCGAGAAGCAGCGCACCTACGCAGAGCGCATTGAGCGTTCTGCCGCGACCATGGAGCGCCTGACCACACGCCTGCGCGAGTTTCTGCGCCTCGAAACCGACCGTCTCCCGCTCACATGGGAGACGGTGGACGCACGGGACTTTCTCGCCAATGCCATACGGGAGCACGCTCCCGATTTTGCGGAGCAGAATCTGCATCTCTCCTTGGATGAGGGCGGCACAACGGCATACATACGCATTGATCGCGCGGAGTTTGACCGCGTGCTCAAAAATATATGGGAAAACAGCAGCAAATATCGACGCGGCGACCGCGTGCATGTGCAGATGACGCTCGTCGTCGAGGGCGACTTCCTCGCCATCCGTGCGGACGACAACGGCGTTGGCGTCACAGCGGAGGATCTGCCCAAACTCTTTGACAGCTTCTATCGTACGGATGCGGCACGCACGAACGTCGCAGCGGGCAGCGGGCTCGGACTTGCCATTGTGCGCCGGATCATGACGGCGCTCGGCGGCAGCGTTCGTGCAGAGCAGTCACCGATCGGGGGACTTCGCATTGTCCTTTTGCTGCCCATCATAAAGGAGGGAAACACGAAATGAAAAAAATACTGCTGGTCGAGGATGACAACGACATCGCGGAACTGGAACGCGACTATCTTGAGGCGGACGGATTTGCCGTGGACATCTCTGCTGACGGGGACGAGGGCAAACGCCGCGCGCTCACGGGCGAGTACAGCCTCATCCTGCTCGATGTCATGCTGCCCGGTGCAGACGGCTTCGCGATCTGCCGCGATGTGCGCAAGGTGCTCGACATCCCCATCCTCATGGTCTCGGCGCGCCTCGAGGACGTGGACAAGATCCGCGCGCTGGGTCTCGGTGCCGATGACTACATCGTAAAACCCTTCAGCCCGAGCGAGCTCGCCGCACGCGTCAAGGCACATATCACGCGCTACGAACGTCTCAAGGGCGGCGAACAGACAACGCCGACGGTCCTGCGCTTCGGTGAGCTTGAGATCCAGCCGTGGACGCACCGCGTCTTTGTTGCAGGACGAGAGGTGCACCTCGCCACGCGCGAGTTTGAGCTTCTGCTCTTTCTCGCGGAGCATCCGCAGATTGTATTCAGCAAGGAGACGCTCTACG
>CALALM010000104.1 GCA_937925565.1 uncultured Centipeda sp. | reverse complement strand
GACCGACATCGTTTCCCTGGCGGTCCTTTGCCGTCGGATCAATGGAGTCATAAAAAGCGGTCAGAAGGCTGTCAAGATCTACAATGCGCGGATCGTAGACAATGTGCACCGTCTCTGCATGACCGCTCCCGCTGCACACCTCACGGTATGAGGGATGCGATGTGCGGCCGTTTGCATAGCCGCTCTCTGCCGAAACAACGCCGTTTACGAGGCTCACATAAAGCTCTGTCCCCCAAAAGCAGCCGCCCGCAAGATAGATCTCCTTCTGCCCGTCTGTCGGCACGTTCTTCTGTACGATCTCATGCGGCATCTCCGCCGATGTCGCGGCAGGCGTGCCGCAGCCGCCGAGACAGGCGAGCAGTCCGAGGGCACAGATGCTGCGCAGGGATGATAGTTTCATGATGTTTCTCCTCTCCGAGAGTCTCAATACTACGCTTCGATCTCGCTCTCCGGCGGCAGCTGCCACTCGATTGGCGTCTCACCTGCCGCCGTGAGAAAGGAATTGACACGCGAGAATGGCCGGCTGCCGAAGAAACCGCGATGCGCCGAGAGCGGGCTCGGATGCGGCGATTCGACAATGAGGTGACGCGGATTCGTGATGAGGCTGCGCTTGCGCCGCGCAGGACTGCCCCAAAGGATAAAGGCAAGCGGCCGCTCGCGTGCGCCGAGCAGCTGAATGATATGATCGGTGAACCGCTCCCAGCCATGTCCCTGATGAGAGGCTGCCGCATGGGCGCGCACGGTAAGCACGGTGTTGAGGAGCAGCACGCCTTGCTGCGCCCAGGGGATGAGGCAGCCGTGCCCCGGCGGCGCGATCCCGAGATCGTCCTGCAGTTCCTTGTAAATGTTCAGCAGTGACGGCGGCGGTTCGATGCCGGCCTGCACGGAAAATGAGAGTCCATGCGCCTGACCGTCGCCGTGATAGGGATCCTGTCCGAGTATGACGACTTTTGTATCTGCAAAACTCGTGTAGTGAAGCGCATTGAAGATTGCAAACATATCCGGATAGATGCGCTTTGTGCGGTACTCTGCGATGAGGAATTGGC
>CALALM010000103.1 GCA_937925565.1 uncultured Centipeda sp. | reverse complement strand
CCGTAACCCCCTCTTTCTCAAAGTTGAGTACGGCACGCGGCAGATGGAACGCCGAGGTCACAAGGATCGGCTGTGTGAAGCCCTCACGCCGCAGAATCTCCGCCGAATAGCGCGCATTCTGCCCCGTCGTAAGACTGCGTGTCTCGACGTAGATCATCTCACCGGGCACGCCGAGCGAGAGGAGAACACGCCGCGCGATCTCCGCCTCCGAGCCCGTATCGCTGAACACCTGCCCGCCCGAGAGGAGGATCGGCAGGTTGTAGCGCCGATGAAGCCGCAGTGTCGTGAGCAGGCGCGAGGAGGGACTCTGCGCGAGCATCCCCACACCGTCCACATCCTGCACATCTGCAATCGCCCCGCCGCCAAGCATGACGATCACATCCCCCTGCGCTTCCGCAGGCACATCATATGTCCGCTCAAGGTCTCCCATCAGACGATCAGCAACCGCTCCGATGGAGAGCAGATAGAGCACACACGCAAGCGCGGCGAGCAGCCCCGCTGCACGGTGTTGATGTCGTTTTTTCCAAAGATAGACGGCAATCCCGAGCATCGCAAGAATGAAGATGCCCGGCGGGAGTATCCACGCCGCACCGAATTTCAAAATATAGATCATAAAAAAGGAAAATACGCCTCCATCGCGAATATTTAGAATATATAGCGAGACACGTCTTACCGCGTGCTTCGTTTTTCCATTCTATCAAAATCTGTGTCAAATTACAAAGGAGAGTTTATTCATGGCAATCATCGAATCCGAGCACATCGATGCCGAGAAGCGTTTTGGCGGAAACGGTACGATCCACATTCAGAAGCTGCTCCGTCCGACAGAACTCGACGGCAAATGCGCAATGTACGCACGCGTGACGATCCCACCGCACGCATCGATGGGCGTGCACAAGCACGAGGGCAATACGGAGACCTATCACATTCTCTCAGGTCGTGCGCGCTACAACGATAACGGCACGGAGGTCGAGATCGGTCCCGGCACGACGACGTTCTGCGGCGACGGCGAGGTACACGCCACCGCCAACGCCTCCGAAACCGAGGATCTGGTGTTTATGGCGCTGATCATCAATAAATAAATACAAGGGAAAGCCCGCAACGAAAATTCTCCGTTGCGGGCTTTTTGCGTTCGTTGAGGATTCTCACTCATACCGCAGCGCATCAATCGGATCCAGCCGCGCCGCCTTGCGGGCGGGGTAGATGCCGAAGAAAAGACCGATGCCGACGGCAAAGGAGAACGAGACGAGGATCGGCAGGAGCTCGATGGTGGTGGTAAGCCCGCCAAATGAACCAATCAGTTTGGAGAGGGAAACACCGAGCGTGATGCCGATCACGCCACCGACGATGCCGATGACCATGGACTCGATCATGAACTGCATGAGCACATTCGAGGAGGTCGCGCCGAGTGCCTTGCGGATGCCGATCTCGCGCGTGCGCTCAGTGACAGAGACCATCATGATGTTCATGATGCCGATGCCTCCGACAAGCAGAGAGATGCCCGCAATCGATCCGAGGAGCAGCGTGAGCATATTTGTATTTTCTGTAAAGCTCTCCATGAGGCTCGTCATATTGCGAACGGTGAAATCGTCCTCTGCCCCGTGATGAATATGGTGCCGCTGACGCAGCAGATTCTCAACGTCTTCCTGCACCTGATTCATCCGCTCGGGACTCGATACCTGTATGCTGATGGCTTGGACGTATGTAATGGCAAGCATACGCTCCTGTGCCGTCGTGATTGGGATATAGATCACGTCGTCCTGATCCTGCCCGATGGACTGCCCCTTCTCCGCCGTCAGTCCGATGACCTTGAACGGCTGATTGTGGATGCGGATGTTCTTGCCGATGGGGTTCTCCGTCCCAAAGAGATTGGAGGCAACGGTCGGTCCGATGACGGCGACACGACTGCGCTTTGCCATATCGTTTGCTGTGATGAAAGACCCGTTCTCGACCTTGAGTGAGCGGATCTGCATCAGCTCCGGCGTGACTCCCTCCACCGTCGTATTCCAGTTGAGATTCCCATTCACGACCTGATAGGCACCGGAGACCGAGGGAGACACGTAGTCGATCCCTTTGATCTTGCTCTCAATCGCCTTGGCATCATCGTATTTCAATGATTTGCGTGAGCCCGCCTTGCCGCGCACACCGCCCGTATTCGCGGAGCCGGGCATGACGATGAGCATATTCGAGCCGAGGCTCGCAAAGGAGTCCGCAACGCTCGTACGCACGCCCATACCGATGGAAACCATCGCAATGACCGCGCCCACGCCGATGATGATGCCGAGCATGGTGAGGAGGGAGCGGAGCTTGTTCGCGAGCAGGGCGTTCACCGCCATGCCGAAGCATTCCTTAAACAACATCCATCACCACCCCCTTCCCCTCATCGCGCGTGATCCTGCCATCGCGGACGAGCAGCTGACGGCTCGCGCGCAGGGCGATCTCCGGTTCGTGCGTGACGAGGATGATCGTGTGTCCCTTCTCGTGCATACGCACAAAGATATCCATGATCTCCTTCGTCGACTTCGTATCGAGATTGCCCGTCGGCTCATCCGCCATGATGATGTGCGGGTCGTTGACGAGGGCGCGGGCAATGGCAACGCGCTGACGCTGACCGCCCGAGAGTTCGTTCGGCAGATGCGCCCCACGATCAGAAAGCCCCACGGCGGCAAGCATCTCCTGTGCCCGCTCCATGCGCTCGCGTCGCCCAACACCTGCATAGACGAGGGGCAGGGCGACGTTGTCGAGCGCAGAGATGCGCGGGAGCAGGTTGAAATTCTGAAAGACGAAGCCGATCTTCTTATTGCGCGTCGCAGCAAGGGCATCATCACTGAGACCTGCGACCTCCGCGCCGTCGAGTTTGTACGATCCTTCGCTCGGCCGATCTAGGCAGCCGAGGATGTTCATAAGCGTGGATTTTCCGGAACCGGACGGCCCCATGAGCGCTGCAAACTCACCGCGCCCGATCTCAAGATCGATCCCGTCCAGTGCGGCAAGCGTCTCGCCGCCGATCCGGTAGAGCTTGCGGATCCCATGCAGACGGATGGTCGGTATTTTCTGTTCCACTGCGATCACCTCCGCATCAGAACGGCGGCGGTCCGCCCGCGTGCATACTCATCGGAACGACCTTTGCCGTGTAGGTGCTGACGACGCGCTCGCCCTCGCTGAGCCCCGAAAGGATCTCGACGTATTCATCGCTGTAGATGCCCGTCTCGACGTAGCGCGTCTCCTGCGTGCCATCCTCCTGCAGGACGAGGACATAGGATCCCGCTGCGTCCGTCTTGAGCGTGGAGAGCGGTACGACAAGCGCATCGTTTCGATCCGCTGTGTTGATGACGACGCGTGCCGTCATCGCGGGCAGCAGGAGATTCTCCGGATCGTCCACATCGAGCGTCACATAGTAGTAGATGACGCTCGTACCCGATGCGGCGGACGAGGCGGACGAACTTGTATCCCAGCTGTTCGTCACGTCGGTCTGCGAGATCTTCGAGACGCGTGCCGTAAATTTCTTATCCGTAAAGGCATCGACGGTAAACGTCGCCTCCTGCCCGATACGGATATTGCCGATGTCGGTCTCGTCCACCTTCGCCTTGATCTGCTTCTTCGAGAGGTCAGCGATGCGCATGATGACGGTCGGATTGTCCGAACCCTGCACCGCCATTGTCCCCGCTGTCTTTGGCTCGCCGACGACAACGCCCGAAATTGGTGCGGTGATGATCGTCTCATTCGCATCGGAGTTTGCTTCTTCAAGGGTCGACTGTGCCGTATCGTAGTTGTACTCCGCATCCTCAAGATCGGATTTGGACTTCGCGCCGATGCTCTCAAGGTAGCTCATGCGGTTGTACTTTGCGCGCGTATTCGTCACGCGGTACTGCGCCTGATCGCGTTTCGCCTCATAGTCCTTCCCGTCGAGCGTCGCAACGACCTGCCCCGCCGTGACGGTATCGTTCTCCTTGACGAGAACGGAGCTGATGCGCGCCGTAATCTTCGAGCTGACCTCCACCGAGTCCACGGGGCGGATCGTCCCCGTCGCCTCGACAGTCGACTTGATGTCCATGCGCTGCACAGCAACCGTCTCGACGGCCTGTGCCGTCTTTTCCGCCGCACTCGACTCCATGTACCAATATACGCCGCCCGCGACCAGCACCGCAGCCAGTGCACCGATGCCGATGATTGTCCTTCGTTTCATCCCTTCGCCTCCCCCTGCGCCGCTGCCGTCGAACCCATCTCTGCGTACGCTGCCTGTGCCGCCGCACGCTCCTCAGCGGTCACGGTGGGAAGCCCCTCCGCTGCCGCGCGCTCGCTTTCCGTCAGCGCTGCCCCCATCAGATTCTCGACCTGCGCACGGTAGCGTGCATAGTCATAGCGTGCACTGATCGCATTCGTCTCCGCCGCACTGAGTGCCGTCTGCGCGTCGATAATGTCGAGCAGGATGCCTTCACCCGCACGGTATCGTTCATTCGCGATGTAATAGTCCTCACGTGCCTGACGCACCGCATCCCCCGTCGAGGAAAACCGCTGCTCTGCCTCACGCATATTGAGATATGCCTTGCGGAGGTTCAGGTCAATGGTCTCCTCCGTCTTTTTCAGCGTCAGCAGGGCAATGTCACGCTCTGCCTCTGCCGCCTCAATCGCCGCGCGCGTAACGCCGCTGTCAAAGATGTTCCAGTTGACCCCCACTGAGGCGGATACGTCCGCGCTCGTATCATAACGCGGCCGGAACCGGCTCGTAAGACCCGTGCCGAGGGTGAGACTGACGGTAGGTTTCTTCCCTGCCCGTGCGCTTTCGACGGCAAGCTCCTTCTGCTGCACCTTCATCCGTTCCTCTGCAAGATCGAGGCGGCTGCGGTTCGCGTATGAAATACAGTTCTCCACCGATGTCTCAAACGGCTGATATGCGACCTCGCTCGTGAGTGTCAGTGGCTCTGCACGGTCAATGTTCATCAAATTGCGCAGTGTCGCAACATTCACCTCATAGGTATTCTCTGCTCGAATGAGTTCCTGCCGTGCGTTCGAGAGTTCTACGGATGAGCGGAGTACATCAATTTTCGCCTGTGCGCCTGCATCATAGAGCGCCGTGACATTCTTCAGATGCGCGTCGTATTTATTCACCGTGTCACGCTGCACCTCGATCTTTTTGCCTGCCTCCACGGCGTTCCAGTAGGCGGCGATCACCTCGTATTTCAGATCCTCACGCGCGCGCTCGGTCGTGAGGCGTGCAGCACGCGCACCGAGCGCGCCCGCTGCAATATTCGCCTCATTCGCGCCGCCGCTGTAGAGTGGCAGACGAGCCGAGACGCTAAGCGAATTGCTCGTCTGTGCATCCTCGTCTCTCACCTTGCTCGTGCGCAGGGTATCACTCGCCTCTGCAGAGATGCTGTTCTTGCCGCGCGCCTGTTTCAGTGCGGCATCGGCAGACTGCTCGCCCGTCTGCGTGACGCGCAGCCCCGTATTCGCAGCGAGTGCCGTATGGATTGCCTCCGTAAGCGTAAGGCTCATCGCATCCGCCTGCAACGGAAGGAAAAGAGCCGTGCTCAGAGCGAGTGCCGCAAACGCACGCCGCTTGCGTCGCTTATGATACATAAAGTCCACCTCGATTAGGAAATTCGTCCATATAACAATGCGCCCATGCTAACGCAGGGGCGCTATGTCCTTATTAGAGTGCTGTTATTTTTCAATTAGAGGCTTGGATGCTCTATGAGATACCGCTTCGCCGCCTCGAACTGCACATCGCTCGTGTCCTGCGGGCTGCGCTCGACGATGATATCAGGCGTGATGCCCGTACCGTCGATGGAGCGACCGCTCGGTGTCACGTACTTTGCGATCGTGAGCTTCAGCCCGTCCTCGTGAAAGAGTGGCAGAACCGCCTGAACCGTTCCTTTGCCGTACGAGGTTGTGCCGATGACCGTTCCTGCACCCGTATCCTGCAGTGCCCCCGCGAGAATCTCCGAGGCGCTCGCGCTGTTCTCGTCGATGAGCACAGCGATCGGGTATTTCCGCTCGTCGAGGGAGGAGCGATAGACCTCCTCACTGCCATCGCGGTCGATCACGGAGACAATCACGCCGGCCGGAACAACCTGCTCGGCGACGGCAACGCAGCTCGTGATGAGCCCCCCCGGATTCTCACGCAGGTCGATGATGAGCGAGGTCATCCCCTCGCCGCCGAGGCGGTTCATCTCCGCTGAGAACTCCTCGCCCGTATGCTCGGCAAACGAGCCGATGCGGATGTAGCCGATGGTCGTACCCTCGACGAGCACACCGCGCACGGACGCAACCTGTATGATGTCGCGCGTGATCGTGTACTCCTGCTCCTCACCGCCCCGCAGGATGCGCAGAACGACCTGCGTACCCGCCTCGCCGCGAATCCGCAGAGCAACCTCCTCATTCTGCAGCTCGCTCGTCGGCGTACCGTCCACGGCGAGGATCTCATCGCCCGCACGCAGCCCTGCCGCCTCGCCGGGTGTACCCTCGAGGACGGAGATGATCTTGACGATGTTGTCCTTAAACCCCATCGTCACACCGATTCCGCCGAACGAGCCCTCTGTGTGCTGGCGCAGTTCCTTGAACATCGACGGCGGCATATAGACGGAGTGCGGATCATCGAGTGAGGCGACCATACCGTCAATCGCACCGTCAATGAGTGTCGTCGTATTCGGCGCATTCACATAGCGCGCCTGAATGAATTTCATGACACCGAAGAAGCGCAGAACATCGTCCGCATACAGCCCCGCCGAGCGCAGGAGTGCCCCCGTCGCGAAGACGGTCAGCATGCTCCCGAAGAGCGCGGACAGAATGACGATGGAAATGAGTTTTTTTCTGTTCATATCCTCTTTCGCTTAATTATAGATAAGCAAGCGGGTTGACCGGCTCGCCGTTGACGCGCACCTCAAAGTGACAGTGCGGTCCCGTGGAATTGCCCGTCGATCCACACTCAGCAATCAGCTCGCCCTGCGCAACGCTCTGCCCCGTGCTCACATCGAGCGCCTGACAGTGACCATACAGTGTCGATATACCACCGCCATGATTGATGATGACAGCGTTGCCGTAACCCGAGATCCAGCCCGCGTACTCCACTGTTCCCGCCTGTGCGGCATAGATCGGATCGCCGTAGTCACCGCCGATGTCGACGCCGCTGTGGAAGCGCTGCGTGCCTGTGATGGGATGCGTGCGCCAACCGAAATCCGACGTAATGGGACCTGCGAGAGGCCAGATCATCGCCCCCGAGCCCTGCACGGGGAGATCCCGCATACTGCTGCGTTGGAGCATCCGTGTAATCCGCTCCGATGCCGCGCGTGTCTCATCCTGCTGGCGGTCAATCGTCTCTTTGTCATACCTCATCTGCTCGATGAGTGCTTCCTGCTGTTCAACCTTCTCCTCCATCACGCGGCGTGCCTCACGCGCCTTCTGTTCGAGCGGTTCCTGCGCCGCACGATCCTTCTCGAGCTCCTCCTTGAGTGAACGCATCGCATCGCGCTGCGTGAGCACGTCATGCACGAGGTCATAGTCCTGCTTGATGACCCGCTTGAGAAGATCCATGCGCGTCAGGAAGTCCGAGAAGTCCTTCGCACCGAAGAGTACATCCACATAGGAGATCTGCCCGTTGATGTAGATATCGCGCACACGCTTCCCGAGGGCATCGCTCTTGCGGTCGTAGTCGCGCTCCGCGACCTCGAGTTTCTCCTCGTTCTCCTCCAGGCGCTTGAGCGTCGCGTTGAGCTCGGCACGGCGCGCCCTGTGCTCCGCGACTGCTGCGGTCGCCTCCTCATCTAGGATGCGCTTTTGCTCGGAGAGTGAGTTGATCTTTCCCGCCAGCTCCTCGCTCCGCCGTCCCAGTTCCTCCGCCTGTGCGTCGTAGCTGTCGCGCTGCTCCTCGAGGGTCGCTGCCGCCCCCTGCCCTGTGGCAAGAAAGGTCGCAGCAAGCACCGCCGCGAGCATTTTTTTCATGATCTGTTTCATAATAACTGTTACACTTTCAGGAAACGCTTGAGTGACACCCATGCACCCGCCGCACCGATCGCCATACCGAGCAGCACGATGACAATGCTCACATAGGTCATGAACGGCGACTGCGGGATCAGCGGGAAGAACGCCAGCGTATCGTAGACCTTAGTCGTCACGCCCGCATAGAAGCTGCGCAGTACAAACGCCGAGATCATGCCGCCAATGCAGCCGAGCACGACCCCCTCAAGCACAAACGGCCAGCGGATGAACTCATCCGTCGCACCGACGTATTTCATGATCGCAATCTCACGCCGCCGCGCGAACACTGTCAGACGAATCGTATTCGCAATGATAAAGATCGTCGCACCGCCGAGCAGGAGGATGAGCAGTAAGCCAAAAATGCGCACGAGACGCGTGATGTCAAAAAGATGCTCCACCACGTCCTGCCCATATTTCGCCGACTCAACACCGTCCATACGCTCGATCTGCTTCGCCGCCGTCTCCACCATATCCGGCTGACGCACCGTCACCTCATAGGCATTTGGCAGGGGGTTCTTGTCACCGAGCGCATCGAGCAGATATTTCTGCTCGCCCAGGCGCTCCGACAGGCGTTTGCGCGCCTCCTCACGACCAACGTATTTGACCGACTCGATCCCCTGCAGGGCGCGGATCTTTGTGCCCAGTTCCTCCTCCGCATCCTCCCCGAGATCATCTTTCATATAGACGCTGATTTGCACCTGCGACTCAAGCATCGACGCCGCGCGGTTCATGTTCAGCGCGAGGATGAGAAACACCCCGAGAATGAAGAGCGAAACCGCAACCGTACCGACCGCCGCAAACGTCATCCAATTGTTGCGGCGCAAGGAGCGAAAGACCTCCTGCACATAGTATTCGGCGGTTCTAATCTTCATATCCATATCCTCCGTGCTGCTCGTCACGTACAATGTGTCCGTCCTCAATGGCAATGACACGTCGTTGCATCGTATCGACAATGTTCTTGTCATGGGTTGCCATAACAATTGTTGTACCCGCGCCATTGACGCGTTTAAAGATGTCCATAATGTCCCAGCTTGTCTCGGGGTCGAGATTCCCTGTCGGCTCATCCGCAATGAGGATCGCAGGGTCGTTCACAATGGCGCGCGCAATCGCCACACGCTGCTGCTCACCACCCGAGAGCTGTGAGGGGAAGTTGCGATATTTATCACGCAGTCCGACCACATCCAGTACCGCGTTCACACGGCGCTGGATCATCTGACGCGGTGCCTCGATGACGCGCATCGCAAACGCCACATTCTCATAGACCGTCTTATCCGAGAGCAGACGATAATCCTGAAAGATAACCCCCAACCCACGCCGAAGGTAAGGAACATCCATGACATCCATATTGACGACATCGTGTCCGTTGACGAAGAGCTCGCCCTCCGTCGGCAGCTCCTCACGAAAGAGCATCTTGATGAATGTGGACTTACCTGCACCACTCACACCGACAACGAAGACGAAGTCCCCTTTGCCAATCTCAATGCTCACGTCCTCGAGGGCAACGACGCCGTTCTCATATATCTTTGAAACATTTTTCATTCGGATCATATATTCGTATCATTCCTCTCCAACCCCGAAACTCCCATCTGAATCAAGAGTCCCCAAAAAACCATCCTATATTATAGCACAAATCAAAAAAACAGCAAAATGTTGCGTTGCCATTTTTCTTCACACATGGTATTCTTCTTGATAAAAGTTATCTATAATTCAGAGGAAAGCCTATGATTCTTAAAAAATTTTTCTTTATCCTGCTCGGGCTCATCAGTCTCGGGCTCGGGCTTCTCGGTGCCTTTCTCCCCATCCTGCCGACCGTCCCGTTCGTCCTGCTCGCCGCGTTCTGCTTTGCGCGCGGCTCACGGCGGATGAACGCATGGCTGCGTACGACGAAGATCTATCGCCGGAGCATGGTCCTCATGCGAAACGGGAGACGCGGCATGACAATCGCACAAAAACTACGCATCATGCTCCCTGTCACGACGCTCATGGGTATCTCCTTTCTCCTGACCGACCATCCGCACGCGCGCATCGCAATCGGCATCATGTGGACGCTGCACGTCATCTTCTTTGTCTTCCGTGTCCCCACAATAAAATGGAATCAGAATTGACAAAGCAGAACAGATTCGTTAGAGTATAGTTAGCGTATGCAAATCCACGGAGGATATCCATGACAGACTGCAAAGAAATCAACTGGCACAGCAAGCGGCTCGACCGCATGATGAATATACGTGCCTACGGGAAGGCAAGCGGCGTTCCCATCCTTGTCTTTCCGACGCAGGACGCGATGAGTGACAACTTCGAAAACTTTGGCATGATCGAGGCGATGGCAGAGGATCTGAGAAGCGGACGGATTCAACTCTTTTGCGTCGACACGGTCGACATTGAAACATGGTCGAACATCTGGGGAGACAAGGAGTGGCGCGCGCGTCGGCAGGAGCAGTACTACGGCTACATCATCGACGAGGTCGTCCCGCGCATCCACAAAGAGAACACAAGCAAGCGGCTGCCGATTGCCGCAGGCTGCAGTCTCGGCGGACTGCACGCCGCCATCGTATTCTTTCGGCGACCCGACCTCTTCGACGGCGTGCTCTCGCTCTCGGGGGTCTACGACGCGAAATTCTTTACCGACGGTTGGATGAACGACGTGCTCTATGACAACTCTCCGCTCGACTTCCTCAGGAATATGCCCGGTGACCATCCCTACATCGACCTCTACAACCGGCGACGCATCGCACTCTGCGTCGGGCAGGGCCGCTGGGAGGAAGAGGGACGCCGCACGACCGCACTCATGGGCGACGTGCTCTACAGCAAGGACATTCACGCATGGGTCGATTTCTGGGGCTACGACGTCGATCACGACTGGGACTGGTGGAAGAAGCAGTTCACCTACTTCCTCCCCTTCCTCCTTCGTGAAGAGGCTTGAGCGAGGTGTAATAATGAACTTTATCTTTGTTTCCCCACAGTTCCCGCGCGTCTATTGGAACTTCTGCGACCGTCTGAAAAAGAAGGGCGTCAACGTCCTCGGCATCGGCGACACTCCATACGACCAACTCGCGCATGAGGTGCGTGAGTCGCTGACCGAATACTACTTCGTCCCCTCGCTTGCCGACTACGATCAGATGCTGCGCGCTGTCGCATTCTTTACCTTCAAATACGGGCGCATCGACTGGCTCGAATCCAACAACGAATACTGGCTCGCAAGTGATGCACGCCTGCGCACGGACTTCAACATCCGCACAGGCTGGCAAAGCGGCGACATAGATCACATCAAGAACAAGTCCGCAATGAAGCCCTTCTACAAAAAGGCAGGCATTCCCACGGCGCGCCTCACGAAGGTCACAACCTTCGATGCCGGCGAGGAATTCCTCGCCGAGGTCGGCTATCCCGTCATCGTAAAGCCCGACACGGGGGTCGGAGCAACGGACACCTACCGCATCGACAATGCCGACGAACTGCGGCATTTCTATGCGTCCAAGCCCACCGTTCCCTACGTCATGGAGGAGTTCGTCACGGGTGACATCTGCTCTTATGATGCCATCGTCGATGCGGACTCCAATCCCATCTTCGAGTCCATGACCGTCTGGCCGCCGTCCGTCATGGACATCGTGCTCTATCAGCTCGACCTCTCCTACTACACAACGGATCGCGTGCCCGATGCACTCCAAAAGGCGGGACGCGCCACGCTCAAGGCATTTCACGTACACAGCCGCTTCGTCCATCTCGAGTTCTTTCGCCTGACAAAGGCAAAACCGGGGCTCGGTGAGGTTAATGACTTCGTCGGACTCGAGGTCAATATGCGTCCGGCGGGCGGCTACACCACCGATATGATGAACTTTGCGCACTCCACTGATGTCTACGAGATCTGGGCGGATATGATCACGGCGAACCGCCGCCTCCTCCCCGATCGGAACGAACATTG
>CALALM010000102.1 GCA_937925565.1 uncultured Centipeda sp. | reverse complement strand
ATCCCGACGACCGCACGCCCGCCGCGATTCGTGCGACGGGGGCACGCGTGGTGACGTACGGCGCACCCGTGCTGCCGGGTGCGATGTTCCTGCTCGCCTACTGCGAGAAGGACGGGCGCAGCGTACCGATCATGGGGCTGCCGGGCTGCGTCATGTACTCGCCCGCGACGATCTTTGATATTATCATGCCGCGCGTGATTGCGGGCAGTGAGTGGACGCGGCGCGAAATCACGCGCCTCGGCATCGGCGGACTCTGCATGGAGTGCAAGGTGTGCCACTATCCCGTGTGTCCGTTCGGAAAGTGAGATGTGATATTTCACACAGACATAGAGACGAATATTTTGTATAAAGATACGTGTATGAACATCAGGGAGGGGACGGCTGCGATGCAGGACATCGAACTCGAACAGGCGGTAGAGGTGCTGCTTGCACATACGACACCGATTGCGGAAACGGAGCGCGTTCCCCTGCTGGATGCTGTGGGACGTGTCGCGGCGGAGGACGTGCGTGCGGGGTTTGACAACCCGCCGTTCGACCGTTCGCCGCTCGACGGCTATACGTTCGCTGCGGCAAGTACGCGCGGCGCCTCGGCAGAGAATCCCGTTACGCTGCGCGTCGTCGGCGAGGAGTGCGCTGGTGATTTCTTCGATGGGGTTGTCGGTGCGGGCGAATGCGTCCGCATCATGACGGGCGGCGCGATTCCAAAGGGCTGCGACTGTGTGGTGCGGCAGGAGGATGTACGCGAGGCCGGGGAGCAAATTCACGTTCCGTTCACGTCTGAGCCGTACGAGAACTACTGTTATGCGGGCGAGGACATCAAGAAGGGAACTGTCCTCATTCGGCAGGGGCAGTGCATCCGCGCGGCGCATCTGGCGGTGCTCGCAAGCGAGGGCTATGGCGACGTTCTTGTCCGTCGGCGCGTGCGCGTCGCTGTCGCCAGTACGGGCGATGAACTGCTCCAACCGGGCGAGTCTCTTCGTCCCGGCAAGATCTACAACAGCAACCTTTACCTGCTCGCGGGGCGCCTGAAGGAGCTCGGTGCAGAGGTGACGGTTGTCGGCTCTGTGCCGGATGATGTGGAGCGGGCAGCATCGGTGATTGCCTCTTACGCGGACAAGGTGGATCTCTTTCTGACCTCGGGCGGCGTGTCCGTCGGCAAGAAGGACATCATGCATGGTGTTGTGCCTGCGCTCGGTGCGGAGCGTCTCTTCTGGCGCGTCTG
Source organism: uncultured Centipeda sp. (assembly GCA_937925565.1). Taxonomy (GTDB): domain Bacteria; phylum Bacillota; class Negativicutes; order Selenomonadales; family Selenomonadaceae; genus Centipeda. Next base: position 4,137 of record CALALM010000102.1, on the reverse strand, counting down.
CATGAAGCCGGGTGCGCCCGCGATTGCCTATACGCGCGGGAAGATGCTCGGCATTGCGCTCTCGGGCAATCCGTTCGCTGCATACGCGACGTTCGAGCTAATGGCGCGTGCGGCACTGGCGCATCTCGCGGGTGAGACGGAGGTCACGCGCCCACGTCGGCGTGCGGTGCTCGCCGACGCATTTCCAAAGGCGTGCCTCGGTCGGCGGTTCCTGCGTGCTCGGATCGAGGCGGACGGGCGCGTCTCGCTGCCTGATCAGCACGAGTCCGGCTCGCTCTTTTCGGCGGCGGGCTGCGATGCGTTCGTGGACGTGCCGGCGGGGACAAAGCCGCTTGCGGCAGGTGCAGAGGTAGAGGTTGTAATCCTTTAGTTTTAGATAGAAGGCTATTATGCAGGATCAGTTTCAGAGGAAAATTGAATATCTGCGCATTTCGGTGACGGACTGCTGCAATCTCCGCTGTCGCTACTGCATGCCTGCACACGGCGTGAAGAAGATGGCGCACGCGGATGTGCTCACATATGAGGAGATCCTGCGGAACGTGCGTGCACTTGCGGAGATGGGGATTCGCAAGGGGCGTCTGACAGGCGGCGAGCCGCTTGTGCGCCGCGACATTGTACATCTCGTGCGCGGGCTGAAGGAGACACCGGGCATTGAGACGGTTGCGATCACGACGAACGGTGTCCTGCTCGGTGCGATGATGGACGAGCTCCTGGACGCGGGACTGGATGCGGTAAACCTCAGCCTCGATACGCTCGACGGGGGCAAGTTCTTCTCCATTACGCGGCGCCCAATGTTCGGTGCGGTCATGGAGACTCTGGAACGCCTGACGCGCGAGACGCAGCTCGATATCAAGATGAACTGTGTGCCGATTGCGGGCGTGAACGACGATGAGATCACGGCACTCGCGTCACTTGCACGTGATCATGCGATTAAAATGCGTTTTATCGAGCTCATGCCGATCGGTTGTGCCCGCACGGAGGGATATCGCGGCGTACCGATGGATGAGGTGCGTGCACGGCTCAAAGCGGCGTTTGGTGCACTCCTGCCCGTCGGTGAGGCGACGCACGGACGCGCTGTTCCGAAGGGGCCCGCCACGTACGTACAGCCCGCCGGATTCCGTGGGGCGCTCGGCTTTATCGACGCAATGGAGCATAAATTTTGTGATACGTGCAACCGCGTGCGTCTGACGGCAGAGGGGTTCTTGAAGCTCTGCCTTTACAGCAATGCGGGTCTCGATACACGCTCGCTGCTGCGCGGCGGAGCGACGGATGCACAGCTGGCGGATGCAATCGCGCACGCCGTCTGGAAGAAGCCCGAGGAACATTATTTCGAGATGGACACGGAGACGCGTGATCGTCGCGCCATGTATCAGGTAGGGGGTTAATATGGGAGAGATTCGGGCGCTCTGCATCAGTGAGAAGCGCGGGACGCAGAAGCATGCGATGGATCGCGTCTTCTTTATGACGGAGTTCGGCATCGACGGCGATGCTCATGCGGGCGACTGGCATCGTCAGGTGAGCCTTCTCGGACTTGGCGAGATCGACGACTTCCGCGCGCGCGGCGCGGATGTGGATTTCGGGGCGTTTGGTGAGAATGTCGTTGCGGACGGCTTTCATTTTAAGGAGCTTCCTATCGGCACGCGGCTGCGCGTCGGGGATGTTTTTCTCGAGATCACGCAGATCGGCAAGGAGTGTCACAGTCACTGCCAAATCTACCATCAGGTTGGCGACTGCATCATGCCGCGCGAGGGTGTATTTGCACGCGTTCTGCATGGCGGCTGGGTGACGGTCGGGGACAAAATGGAGATCACGACGGAGAAGATTCCGCTCGATGCCGCTGTGATTACAGCAAGCGATAAGGGCTCGCGTGGTGAACGCGAGGATACGAGCGGTGCGGCGATTCGAGAGATGCTGACCGAGGCGGGGTACCATGTCGCGGGCTTCAACATCGTCCCCGATGAGAAGGAGCAGCTTGTGCGCGAGATGGAGCTCTGGGCGGAGCGCGGCGTGGGCCTGATCCTCACGACGGGCGGCACGGGCTTCTCTGTGCGCGACGTGACCCCCGAGGCAACGCGTGAGGTCATCGAACGTGAGACCCCGGGCATCCCTGAGGCGATGCGTGCGTTCTCCATGCAGGTGACGCCGCGTGCTATGCTCACGCGTGCGGCGGCAGGCATTCGGAAACGTTCGCTCATCGTCAATCTGCCGGGCAGCGAGAAAGCGGTGCGCGAGTGTCTCTCGTTCATCCTGCCGCAGCTGCAGCACGGCGTGGAGATTCTGCGCGGCGATACGGGCGAGTGCGCACGATGAATCTCTCCGATCTGACACTCATCGTGGCGGCGGGCGGCAAGAGTACACGCATGGGGCAGGACAAGCGCTTTCTGCCGCTGGACGGTGAGTCCCTGCTTGCGCGCACGCTCCGCAGGGGACGTGCGGCCGGCTTCCGCAGCATTGTCCTCGCGGCAGAGGGGGCGCAGGAAGAGCTCACGACGCTTGCCGCCGAGTTCGGAGCGATTCTCGTCACGGATGAAATCCCTGCACAGGGACCTGCAGCGGCGATTGCAGCAGGTCTGTCGGCAGCGGAGACGGAGTGGTCACTCGTTCTCTCGGCAGATATGCCCTTTTACGATTTCGAGCTGGTACGGGCACTCCTGCCGCACGCAGAGGGCGATACGCAGGCAGTACTGCCGACCCTCAGTGGGTATTGGCAGCCGCTTGCGGCACTCTACCGACGGGATGCGGGCGCGGTATTTGCGGCAGCGATTGCACGCGGTGACCGCAAGCTCGGCATCATCCTCAGGGAGCTCGCCGTGCGTGAAGTTCCGTTTACGGTGGATGCGGGGCTGCTGTTCAACGTGAACACGCCCGCTGCCTATCGGCTTGCGCAGGGGCGGCTCGCGAACGAGCAGCGGACAAAGCCCGTCCTCTCAGTTGCCGCACCTGCCTCGGGCACGGGCAAGACGACATTTATTGAAAAGCTCATTCCACTCCTCGCACAGCGCGGCGTACGTACAGCGGTCATCAAGAGTGACAGCCACGGATTTGACCTCGACACGGAGGGAAAGGATACGGCACGTTTCACGGCGGCGGGTGCAGAGGCGGTTGCAGTCAGCTCGCCCACAGGATATTTTATCCAACAAAAAACAAAGATACGGAAGGATTTTCAGAATCTTATCGCGAAAATAGATACTCATAGTGTAGAACTATATATCTTAGAGAGCCGCGCGCATGGTGTTCTGCCGACATTCATGCTGGACCGCGGGATGGGGATACCGGAGCTGGATGAGCGCGTGGTCGCATACGTTACAAAAGGACGTACCGCAGAAACAGATATTTTGACCTTTGGCCTCGACGATATGGATACCGCCGTGCGCCTTGCGCTCTTTCTGATGGGACGGCCGCTCTACGGCTCAGACGGTACAATGTTTTTGACAATGTAATGATTGGAATGGAAAGACTGGGAAATGGAAATTCAGCGCAGTGACTTTATCGATGTACCCGTAACCCGCTATGTATCGGAGAAGAATGCGTTCGTCCCCGATCATAAATATACTTCCGAGGAGGTCTACTTCGACATTGACCTCAACGGGGAGAACTTCACCACGGCGTTCTGCTCGCCCGTTGACTTCGAGGATCTTGTCATCGGGATGCTCGCCCAGATGGGGCGCATCCGCACGTATGACGACATCACGGAACTGACGGTGGATGCAGAGCACCTCAGCGCCTCGGTCAAAACAACGGAGGACGCGCAGCGTTGGGCGGAAGAAGCCGTCAAGAATCCCCGCTACTTCTCAGCACGCAAAATTTTGAAACTGCGCCCCGAGGAGATCTTCGAGCGCCCGCGTTACGTGCGTTTCCACGCGAGCGACATTCTCGCAACGGCGGATGAGCTGCTCGCGCATCTCTCCAAGACGCACGACACGACGAACGGCGTACACAGCGGGGTCATTTACGATCAGGAGAACAAGAAAATCCTCGTCTTCCGTGAGGATGTCGGCCGTCACAACGTCTTTGACAAACTCTATGGCTGGGCACTCAAAAATCACGTGGAGATTACCGATAAAATCATCGTCTTCAGCGGGCGCTGCTCCTCGGAGATGATGCTGAAGCTCGGGCGCATGGGCATCGGGGCGGTTG
>CALALM010000101.1 GCA_937925565.1 uncultured Centipeda sp. | reverse complement strand
CCGACATAGCCCGCCTCTGTAAGGGACGTCGCGTCTGCAATTGCAAACGGAACGTTCAGGATGCGCGCAAGCGTCTGAGCGAGCAGCGTCTTTCCGCTTCCTGTAGGACCCAACATGAGGATATTGGACTTGCGCAGTTCCACATCCTCGTTCTTCCCCTGCCCCACATTGATGCGCTTGTAATGGTTGTAGACCGCAACGGACAGAGACTTCTTTGCCTCGTCCTGCCCGATGACATACTGATCGAGAATGTGACGAATTTCCTTCGGTTTCGGAACATCCTTGAGTCCGACTTCAACATCATCGCTGAACTCCTCCGCTATGATCTCATTGCAGAGTTCGATGCACTCATCACAGATATAGACGCCGGGCCCTGCCACGAGCTTTCGCACCTGCTCCTGCGTCTTGCCGCAGAACGAGCATTTGAGCTGCCCCTTGTCTTCCTCTCCAAATTTCATCGCGTCACACCTCCTCAGCCTTTATCCTCTGTGGATGCAGCCTTGGGACGGGTAACAACCTCGTCGATCAGCCCGTATGCCTTGGCTTCCTCTGCTGACATGAAGTTGTCACGCTCCGTGTCGACGTTGATCTTCTCCGGATCCTGCCCTGTATGGCGTGCAAGGATATTGTTGCCGACCTCGCGCAGACGCAGGATCTCCTTTGCCTGAATCTGGATATCGGTCGACTGTCCCTGCGCACCGCCGAGCGGCTGATGGATCATGATACGCGCATGCGGCAGTGCGTAGCGTTTCCCTGCAGCCCCCGCCGTCAAAAGGATGGAGCCCATGCTCGCCGCCTGCCCGATGCAGATCGTTGACACATCGGGCTTGATGTACTGCATCGTGTCATAGATGGCAAGCCCTGCCGTCACAACACCACCCGGACTGTTGATATAGAGGTGGATGTCCTTGTCGGGATCCTCGGACTCGAGAAAGAGCAGCTGCGCCACAACGACATTCGCTACGCTGTCGTCAATCGGTCCGCCCAAAAAGATGATGCGTTCCTTGAGCAGGCGGGAGTAAATGTCATAGGCACGCTCCCCCCGGCTCGAGTTCTCCACCACCATTGGTACATAATAACTCATACGTTCCTCCCCACAGGGGATCCCTTATGCCGTGATATTGTCCACGATGAACTGCGCCGTCTTCTTGCGCAGAACGGTCGCGGCAAGGTCACTGACACGTCCCTGCTCCTTGATGATCTTTTGAACCTGCTTCGGTGTTGCACCGTAGGAGAGCGCCATCGCATAGACTTCCTGATCGAGATCCCTTCCCTCGACCTTGATCCCTTCAGCCTTTGCAACCTCCTCAAGCATGAGATCCGTGCGGACGTTCTTCTCTGCCGTCTCGCGATACTCGTCGCGGATGTGCGCCATATCGAGACCTGCGTACCGGAGATACTGCTCGAGACTCATTCCCTGCTGTTCGAGACGCATCGCCATCTCCTGAATCATTGCCGTGATGCGGTTCTCGACCATGACCGGCGGAATCTCCATCGTGCAGTTGTCGGTCGCCATGTCGATCGCCTTCGTACGGCGGTCGCTCTCTGCCTGACGCTCCGCGCCCGCCTGCAGGTTCTTGCGGATGTCCTCACGCAGCTCCGCAAGCGTCTCAAACTTGCTCGCCTTCTTCGCGAATTCGTCATTCAGCTCCGGCAGTTCACGCGATTTGATGCTGCGAACGGTGCACTTGAATGTAGCAGGTTTCCCCTTGAGGTTCTCTGCGTGATACTCCTCGGGGAAGGTGACGTTGACCTCGCGTTCCTCACCGATCTTTGCACCGATGAGCTGATCCTCGAAGCCCGGAATGAAGCTGCCCGAACCAATCTGGAGCGGATAGTCCTCGCCCTTGCCGCCCTCGAATGCCTCACCGTCGACAAATCCCTCGAAGTCGAGCGTTACGAAATCATCCTTCTTGACTGCGGCGTCTGCCGGCGCATCCACGAGAGTGCCCTGATGCTGGCGCATGCCGTCGATCTGACGGTCGATGTCCTCGTCCGACACGGTGACCTCGGGCTTCTCCACCGTCAGCCCCTTGTAGTCGCCAAGCGTGACCTCAGGACGCTGCGTAAACTTCGCCGTAAAGACGACATCCTTGCCCTCCTCGAGCGTCACAATGTCGATCTCGGGACGCGTTACGGGCTCCATGTCCTGCTCCGTCAGAGCATCCTCAAATGCCTGCTGGGCAACACTCTCAAACGCCTCCTGCAAAATCGCATCCTTGCCGACAAAGTTCTCAACAATCTTGCGCGGTGCCTTGCCCTTGCGGAACCCGGGAATGTTCACACGCCCCGAGATGCGTTTTGCCGCGCCGTCCGTTGCCTTCTTCAGCTTCGCCTGCTCAACTTCAATCGTCAGAGTGACTTCGCGGTTCTCACCATGCTCTGCCGTAACCTTCATTGTATGAAACAACCTCCTGCTATTTTCCTATGAAAGCAACGCATATGCGTGCTTCCCGATATGCGGACGTGCAAAGAGCATAACGCCCGCGATTGTATCTGTATCGTATCATAAAAACACCAAAATGACAAGCCGCGTTATTACAGCAGCTCCGTCATGCGCGGAAGCGGCTCCGAGAGATCCATATGCCCCGAGAGTGTCTCGACGGGCGCACCGTCGATAAGGATACGCACCTTCTGCACCTCGGGGAAATCCGTCAGCGTATTCACGATTGAGCCGATGAGCATCTCCTCACCCGTCGAGCCGCCGCTGAAATTCTGCTGCAGTGCTTTGGAGAAGTCGACGGTTGCAACACCATCCTTCACGGTAACACTGCGAAGCTTTGCCTTCTTCGGAATGACATTCGTCTGATTCTTCTCCTTCGTCCCGGTCATGAGTGACTTCAGTGCCGCTGTATACACATCGTCCTTCTCGATGTTCACCGTTCGACTGACTGCAATGAGCCCTGTCCCGTCACTCTTCGGATAGTAGACGTTCACCTTGCGTTCCTTCGGTACGGGTGCAGCGGGTGTCTCCTTCTCCTTCGCCTGCTCCGTCTGTACGGTTGTTCCGGACTGTGCCCCCTTCTTCTGCTCATCTGTGCAGCCTGCCGTCAGGATAAGAACGGCAGCGCAGGAAAGTACGGCAAGCAGGTATGTTGTATGTTTGCGTCGGATCAACATCTCTACTCTTCTCCTCCTTGATCAAAATAGCGCTCAATGGCATGGAAAAGCGCCTGTGCAAGTTTCTCCCGGTAGTCGGCATTCGCAAGCAGAGCCTCCTCATCCGGATTCGAGAGGAAGCCGAGCTCTACGAGGGAGGCAGGAATCTCCGTATGGCGCAGAACATAGAATCGCGCGTATTTGACACCGCGATTGTAGAGCCCGCCCTCCGCCGCAAGTTCCTCGTTGAGGAGCGCCGCAAAATGCTCGTCCGCATCCGTCTTGGGGTAGTAGTAGGTCTCCATGCCGTGCGCATCGGGATTCGTGAACGAGTTGCAGTGCACGGAGAGGAAGAGTTCCGCCTCCGGATGTGCAAGACTTACGTCCACGCGCGCTTGGAGTTCCTGCGACGACGAGCTGCCCACATGAGCAACATCCACGTCCTCTGTGCGCGTCATAATGGGGTGCGCACCTGCCTCACGCAGAAGCTCCTCCACGCGCATGGAAACGGCAAGGGCAACATCCTTCTCGCGCACGCCTGAATAGCCGACTGCGCCCGAGTCGCTGCCTCCGTGACCGGGGTCGATGACGATGCTGTGCCCCTCTACAGGACTGGGCGGCGGAGGAGGCAGTGGAGCCAAAAGGTCAATGATGAGATATTCCTTCACATTTCCATTCGCGTCGCCCGGCATCGTATGGATGCGAAAGGCGTCCTTATGGAGAAAGGCATCCTTGGCTTCGATCGTGAGAATTGCATCACTGTTTCCCTCTGTCACGACAGTGATCTTATCCGCTAGCGTTCCATTCGGCACATATACGGACGGGAATTTCTTATCAATCTTCACATTTTCGAGTGCAAGGCGCAGCTCATTCTGCTCATTCGCTATGATCGCATAGGAAAGCTCCGTACCGTTTGTGCCAATCTGAATGCGTACCGCTTCCCGTCCGTCGATCTCCAACACGTGACTTTCGACAGTCATAAGACAAGGTACTTTCGCCTTCGCCTCGCCTGTACCGGTCGAAAAAAACGTACAAAAACAGACAAAAAGCGCTGCCACGGTGAGCAGCGTCTTCGCCCGACGAAATTCATTCCACCATGTCAATGCCAATAACACCTCCGTTTTATTGCTTCAAGAGTTCCAGCGCCTCAGCCTCAGCAGCCTCCGTGGCTGCCGCGTCACGCTCCATCGCAATCGTCAGATAGTCTCCCTCGGAGATATCCGCAGGAAGAAAACTGCGTGGAAAATTTACCTTTTCCATCGCATCGCCCAACAGGAGAACAGCATATTTCCCTTCAAAGCGATCCAGATACGCAGAGATCATTGTTTCTCCCCCCGTTCGGGCGTAATCTTGTATGTTTTACCATCGCTCGTCACGGTGATCGTTCCATTCTCTGCCGTCACGTAGATGGGAATATTCAGCGCATGGTACTTCTTCATCGTTTCCTTGTGCGGATGCCCATAGTCGTTGTTTACTCCGCAGGAGATGAGCGCCGCCTCCGGCTTCACCGCACGCAGAAAGTCTGCCGAAGAAGATGTCTTGCTGCCATGGTGCCCGGACTTTAGGATTTTGCTCTGCACGTTGGCAGAGCCTCCAGCAAGAATCGCCTGCTCTTCCTTCTTCTCCGCATCACCTGTCAGCATCATCGTGAAATCGCCAAAGACGAGCCGTCCGACCACGGACTCATTGTTCGGATCGTGCTTATACCCCTTGACATTGCCCTCTTTGACGAGTTCCGCCGAAGGACCGAGCACCTCGAACACGGCGCCGCCGCCGAGATCGATGCGGTCACCCGCAACGAGTCCCTTGCGCTCGATCTTCTTCTCCTTGAGCTTTTTCACATAGCCGAGAAAAAGCTTCGAGGTCGAAGGCATGCCGTTGTCATAGACCATACCGACGGGATACTCATCAAGCAGGACATCCATGCCGCCGATGTGGTCGGCGTGCGGGTGCGTGAGGATGATTGTGTCAATCTTCTTGACATCCGCTTTTTTCAGCTCCGTACGCAGCTTGTCGCGCTCGTCCACATCACTCGTATCGACGAGCACCGTCTTCTCCCCCGTCTGGATGAGAATGGAGTCGCCCTGCCCGATGTTCAGCACCTTGACCGTGATCGTGCCCGCTGCGGTATGTGCCGTATCGGAGGCAGGCGCAGAACTGCAGCCCGCAAAAAACTGTCCCGCAAGAAGTACCGCTCCCGCAAGTACGGATGCAACCCACTGTTTCATTGGCAAGCCCTCCCCGCGCTTTACGAGCGCAATGCCAGATTGATCAGGAACGCGATCGAGACCAGATACATGATCCAGCTGACCTTCTTATACTGCCCCGCAAAGAGCTTCATCACCGTATAGCTGATAAAACCGAAAGCAAAGCCGTTCGCAATGCTCGACGTGAGCGGCATCATGATGATCGTGAGGAATGCCGGCAGCGCATTCGTAAAGTCCGAGAAGTCGATCTTCCCGACCTCGGACATGAGCAGTGCGCCGACGAGAATGAGCGCGGGTGCCGTCGCAAAGGCGGGCACGAGTCCGATCAGCGGCGTAAAGAGCAGCGCCGTGAGGAAGAGCACACCCGCCGCGACCGCCGTGAGCCCCGTACGTCCGCCGGCAGCAATGCCCGCCGCACTCTCAATATAGGACGTGACCGTGGACGTGCCGAAGACCGCAGACACCATCGTGCCGACCGCGTCCGTCATCAACGCTTTGTCGATGTTCTCGATGCGCCCATCGGGCTTCACCATCTTCGCCTTCGTTGTGAGACCGATCAGCGTGCCCATGTTATCGAAGAGCTCGACAACCGTAAACGTAAAGATAATGGAAACCAGACCGTAGTTCCACGCGCCCGCAAGGTCCAGCTGACCGAACGTCGCGCCCATATGCGGAAGTGAGGTGCTGATAATATCGCCAAAACCCTGCGGTGCAGGCGTCATGCCGAACGCCATCGCAAGAATCGTCGTAACAAAGATGCCGATGAGGATGGCACCATGGATATTGCGCGCCATCAGCGCCGCCGTAAAGAGCAGCCCGAAGAGTGAGAGCAGCGTCGTCGGCGCGGTCACATGACCGAGCGCGACGTACGTCGCGGAGTTCTCGACGATCAGCCCCGTTCCTTTGAGACCGATGAATGCGATAAAAAGTCCGATGCCGACACTGATCGCGAGCTTTAGGTCACGCGGCACAGCATTGATGATCGCCTGCCGAATGCCGCCGACCGTCAGGATGAGGAAGAGCACCCCCGAAAAGAACACTGCGCCGAGCGCAACCGTCCAGTGCAGTCCGAGGACGCCGCAAACGTAGTAGGCAAAGAACGCGTTGAGTCCCATGCCGGGCGCAAGCGCGACCGGATAGTTTGCAAAGACGCCCATCGCAAGCGATGCGAGCGCCGCAATCCAGATCGTCGAGGCGATCGCTGCATCCTTCGGAATTCCCGCATCCGCAAGGATATTCGGATTGACAAAGAGAATGTAAGCCATCGCGATGAAGGTCGTCAACCCGACGAGCAGTTCCGTGTGAACAGATGAGCCCTTTTCCCGCACCTTGAAATATCGCTCAATAAAGGACGGCGGTGTTCCCTGCATGTCCATGTATGCATCTCCTTAAAACAAAAAAAGCCCGATAAAGGCTAAGGGTAAAATGGCGGAGTGGGAGAGATTCGAACTCTCGCAGCGGTTACCCACTCTAACGATTTAGCAAACCGTCCTCTTCAGCCTCTTGAGTACCACTCCATATTCACTTCTCGCGTTATCTGCGACATGGGATATATTAACAGAACATATGAAGGTTGTCAAGAAAAAAATGAAGGGGCTGCCTTCCGTGCGCCCCTTCATCATATTGCGCAGACGTAATCATTCCCACGTCAATCCCTTTGCCTCACTTGTCCTCCTTCTTCTCCCCTTTGAGCCATTCATCGAGAAGATTCTCACACAGATGGACATGGCGCTTGATGATTTGAAGACTCTGTTCATCGACAACACCGGCACTGTCATGTTCCACCTGTTTCTCCCATTTGTAGACCGCTTCCAGTACGCCGTGATTATTTTTATACAAACTGATATCTCTGTACACGAATATATTATATACCTATAAGTGATGGAAAATATGAAAAAACTATATGTAATTTTTCTTTTTCTTCATTGTGTATACATCTTATGACAGATATAATAGAATAACAGAAAGGAATAATTGAATGGAACTTGCACAATTAAAATACTTTCAAGTTATGGCAAACATTCGCCACTTTACGCGCGCAGCACGGATGCTGGACGTAACACAGCCCGCGCTCAGCCGCTCAATGGCAAAGCTTGAAAAGGATCTCGACGTTCCTCTCTTCAGGCGGAACGAGGGCGAAATCGAACTGACACCGGAGGGCGAGCGTCTGCTGCGCCGTGTGGATCGCATTCTGCGCGAGGTGGACAGTGCCCGCGAGGAGGCAAGCAGCGCACACACAGAAGTCGCGAAAGAGTTCCGCCTCTCCTTTATCCACTCGCTCGGCAGCTATGCTCTGCCGCATATCCTGCAGGACTTTCGCGCAAGCTACCCTGACATTCGCGTCCAGCTTAATCAGCAGGACTCGGCAACACTGGCGCTGCAAGTCGCCGCAGGCGAAACAGATCTCTGCCTCTGCTCCACGATTCCGACGACAGAGTACAGCGCATGGGTCTATCTCTGGTCGGAAGAGCTCTTCGTCACCGTACCGCTCGGACATCGGTTTGCGGAGCGGAAGAATATCAATTTGCACGAGCTTGAGGATGAACCGTTGGTCGCGATGAAGAGCAGTTACAGTCTGCGCATTCTCGTCGATCAATTCTTCGATCTCGCGGGCATTCATCCCGAAATCACGTTCGAGGGAGACGATGTGTCGACGATCTCGGGGCTTGTCGCGGCAGGGCTTGGCGTCAGTCTTCTGCCAAAACTCGCGGGCGTCGAGCATCCGGAGCTGCGCTACATCCCTGTCTCGTTCCCGATCTGCAAACGCGCCGTCGGCGTCGCATGGAACACGCAGCGCAAGCTACCTCCCGCAGCCGTCTGCTTTCAGCAATTTCTGATTCGTCGTTTCGACAATACACAGGAAAATACTTCCTCCAATTAGCAGCAAATCTAAAATAACCCGTGAAGATTCACCATGTGGAACCTTCACGGGTTATTTTGATTTTCGGATCCGGTTGCCTATTGCAAAATAATACCGCCGAAGCAATTCTTCGGCGGTATTCGTATATTCTTTGGATTGGTTCAGGGGGCTGCCTTGAGACGACCAACACGCACAATCTGCGAAACCTGAACCTGATGTGATTCACCATTCACATCGGCAATGACACTCGGCTGACCGTCGGTGATGCTGACGCCGATGATCTTACCCTCGTGGTTCTCCGTCTTAATCTTTCCGTTACTGTCTTTGACGGGCTTTCCATCCTCACCCTTGACTTCGGTATGCCACTGTACGGGCTGACCGATCATGGAGCTGAGCTGACCGACGAGGACGGAGGAGTTGATATTGTCGACGATCTTCGACACATTTTCGAGTCCCTTGGAGACGTTCGTCATCTGCTCAAGTGCGGAGAACTGCGCAAGCTGCGAGAGATATTCACTGTTGTCCTGCGGATCGAGCGGATCCTGATACTTCATCTGCGTGACGAGCAACTGGAGAAATGCGTCCTTACCAAGCGCGTCATTCTTCTTGTCTTTTGCCTTTGCCTGATTCTGTGCTGCCTCATAGTCCGACAGTTTCTGCACAACGCCGCCGACGTTGATTGTATTCAGTGGGTTTGAACTTGCCACGATATTTCCTCCTCTGTGTGCTATACGCGATAGTCCACGCCGTCACTTCTGACGCTGCCGCCGGTCTCCTCTGCCGTGATCGGCGCAAGCCCGTCGATCTCATCGAGATAGTCATCGGCATCGCCGTGCGTGTAGACCTGCTGTGCTCCACTCTGTTGGCCACTGCTCTGCTGCCACGCTTCCTGTCCCTGACTCTGCGGCATCTGACCGTCTGCAAGACCTGCATAGACGCCAACACGGTCGATCTTGATGCCCTGATTGTTCAGTTCCTGCCGAAGCTGGACGAGCGAGTTCTCAATTACATTGCGCACATGGGCGTTATCGCTGTGGAACGATGCCTGTACGGCACCATCTGCGCCGACTGCAACGCGCAATGTAAGCTCACCGAGATGTTCGGGACGCAGACGGATGACCATCTGCGTATCCGTAAGTGTGCGCAGAAGTCTCGCCTGTTCCACAATCTGACGCGGGATCTCATAATCCGGCTGCGGACGCTGTGTTTCCTGCGTGGGGGCAGGAGAGACGACTTCCTGTGCCTGCGTAAGTCCCGTCTGTGCTGCAATCGGCTGTGCCGGCTGCGGTGTGGTCTCCGTCCCCCGCGTCGGAATCTCAAATGCAGCACCGACATCCGCAGCACGTACAGGCTGCTGCCCATTCTGCATAAGCTGCCCCTGCTGTGCATCCTGTCCCGCTGTATCTCCCTGCATCATATCATGGCGCATGGTACGTTGTGCAAGCACGGTAAGCGGGTTTGCGGCATCTACGCCCTCATCCACAATCAGATTTTCGCCGATGAGTTCTGCTGCGTTTTTTCCTTGCGCGGCAGGAAGATTCCCTGTCTGTGCCTTGAGAATCGGAGCGGTCATATTCTCTGTCGCCGACTGTACGCTCTGCTGCTCTGCCGCAGACATCGCATACAGCGGATTTTCAGTGGAAGTCCCCCCTGCCTGAGCAGTGGTCATCTGCACCTCCGTTGGTGCAGTCTCCGTATTCAGTGCTGCACGCAACTGCGCGGACAGCATCGCATCGAGTGCTGCCATGCGCAGAACCGATGCCTCATCTCCCACGTTCTTCATCGCGGCAGCGGCTCCCGGAGCAACGACATTCTCCTGTGCAAGCGGCTGCCCCGAGAGGGCAAGGAGGAGATTACGGCTCTTTGCCGCATCCTCCGGCAACTGCTGCAGGAGATTCTGCACGGCACTCTGCAGCTTCGTCTCACCAAGCTGATCTTCCGTCAGCCCATAGCGCTGAAGGATTTCCATGAGCGCGGAGTCCAGTCCCTCGTTCATGTCGGCATCCACAAGTACCGCATCCGTATTTACGAGCGCCGTGACCGCTGCTGCAAGAGCACCTGATGTCGCACTGTCATCAACGGATGATATTTTCCCCCCTGCACTCTTCTCTGTCTGCTGCCCGGCAGCCTTCGGCGCTTGCGCTGTCACATCCTGTGTGTCCTGCGACGGCGCATTGTTCTCCGCCTGCGACACCTTCGTCTGTGCCGCGCTTGCGGACGCATTGCGCGTCTCTGTCTTTGCCGCCCCTGCATCCGTTCCCTTTTGCAGTGCGCCAAACGTATCGCTGAACAAATTCTTCCCTGAGGCTACCTGCGCACGATTCCCTGCGACTCCGGCACGTCCTTTCGACGCACCTGTCCCCGCTGAGATCCCATCTGCTGTCGATACAGCCATGAGATTATTTGCATTCATCTACACATCACCTCTTCTATTTGTTTATCGGAACAAATCCGCTTATCCTTAAATATTTTTTGGCATGGCACATTTCAGCGCGTCACTGATGCTCTCCACACCGAAGAGTTCCATGTCATTGAATTTTCCGTCGAGCTGTCGATAGTTCTTCAAGGGCAAGAGTGCGGCACGAAATCCGAGGCGACGTGCCTCGGCGACACGCAACTCCGCCTGTGAGACGGCGCGCACCTCACCCGAGAGTCCGACCTCACCGCAGACAACCATATGGGGGCGCGGCAGACGATTCGCAAAGCTGGATGCCATCGCAACGCTGAGCGCAAGATCAGCAGCGGGTTCGTCAAGGCGGATGCCGCCCGCAACCTTCACATAGACATCGGCAGAACCGATGGGAAGCTTCACGCGCTTCTCGAGCACTGCAAGGAGGAGCTGGATGCGTTTCACATCCACGGAGTCTGCCGTCCTCCGCGGCGGCTGATACGGGGTCGGTGCGACGAGCGCCTGCACCTCGACGAGAAGAGGACGTGTCCCCTCCACTGTCGGCACGATGATGGAACCGCTCTCCATCGCGCGCTCCGAGAGAAAGAGTTTTGACACATCGGGCACATCGATGAGTCCGACATCGCACATCTCGAAGAGACCGAGCTCGTTCGTGCTGCCGAAGCGGTTCTTCACCGCACGCAGGACGCGGTACTCGGCGTTGCGTTCGCCCTCGAAGTAGAGTACGGTGTCGACGATGTGCTCGAGGACGCGCGGTCCCGCGAGATTTCCCTCCTTTGTCACATGCCCGATGACAAAGACCGCAATCCCTGCCGTCTTTGCGACGCGCATAAGTTCCATCGCGCACTCGCGCACCTGTGAGACGCTGCCCGGGGCACTCTCGATGTCCGGGCGATACATCGTCTGGATGGAGTCGATGATGAAAAGCGCAGGTCTCTCACGCTCCACATGGGAGCAGATCGTATCGAGATTCGTCTCGCTGACGACAAGCAGACCATCCGCAATTGCCTGCAAGCGATCCGCGCGCATACGAATCTGACGCACGCTCTCCTCCCCCGTCACATAGAGGACGCGCTGCCCTGCGCGCGCAATATCCGCCGAGACGCGTAGTGTGAGGCTCGACTTACCGACGCCCGGATCGCCGACGATGAGCACCATCGAGCCGGGAATAACGCCGCCGCCGAGCACGCGGTCAAGCTCCCCCGATCCGGTCGAGAAGCGCGGCAGATCCTCCACGGCAATCTCTGCAATGGGTTGCGGTCGCTCCGCATTCCCTGTTCCGACGCCTCTGCACTCCTCAGTCGGAGGCGCTAGAACCTCCTCCACCATCGTATTCCACGCGCCGCAGCCGGGACATTTCCCCATCCACTTCACCGTATCATAGCCGCAGTCCTGACAGACGTACGCCGTCCTTTTCTTCTTTGCCATAGAATCTCCTGCATGAACTTCTCAAGAAAAAGGGACTGTCAGTTACAGTCCCTTCCGTTTCTGATATGTCAGTGCCCGCACAAGCGAGCGCGTGAGCCAGTACAGCGACCATCCTAGATTGAGGAGAAAATCTCCCGCGCGTGCCACGGGTGCCTTTGGCGCCAATACATTTGGGCGCGCCTCAAATCTCATGATAGGATGCCTGTTTCTCACTTCTGCTGCGCTTGTTTCGGCTTGTATCCTTCTTTACGAAATCCAGCCCGTCGCCCACCTTACGCACGGAGATGATATCCCCTGCCGTAAAATCACGCGCAAGGATGCGCTCGGCGAGTTCATCCTCGATGTTCTTCTGGATGGCACGACGCAGAGGTCTTGCTCCGAATTTGACATCCGTCCCCTTTGAAATGAGCACGCGCTTCGCTGAGGGGCTAATCTCGATGTTGAGTTCCTGCTCGGCAAGGCGCGCTTTCACATCACGCAGGAGGATATCCACAATCTTCGTGAGCTCCGGCTCGCCGAGCGCGTTGAAGACGATCATATCATCCACACGGTTCAGGAACTCGGGGCGGAAAATCTTCCGCACCTCCTCTATGACGCGCTTCTTTGCACGCTCCTCATCCGTGCCCTTCGCCTGCTGCCCGACGGAAAAGCCGATGGAACCCGTCGTCGAGCGCAGATGGTTCGCGCCCGCATTCGAGGTCATGATGATAATCGTGTTGCGGAAATCCGTGACCAATCCCTGCCCGTCCGTAAGGCGACCATCTTCGAGCACCTGCAGGAGCATGTGGAACACATCGGGATGCGCTTTCTCCACCTCATCAAAGAGGATGATGGAGAACGGCTTCTTGCGCACGGCGTCCGTGAGTTGACCGCCCTCCTCGTAGCCGACATAACCCGGAGGTGCCCCGACGAGGCGTGCCGTCGTATGCTTCTCCATGTACTCGGACATATCGAAGCGGATGATCGCATCCTCCGAGCCGAACACGGCCTCGGCAAGCGCACGCGCGAGCTCTGTCTTGCCGACGCCCGTTGAGCCAAGGAAGAGGAAGGAACCAATCGGACGGCGCGGATCCTTCACACCCGCACGTGCACGGCGCACCGCCTTGGAGACCGCGCGTACCGCCTCATCCTGACCGATGACACGGCGACTGATGTGCTTTTCGAGAGCGAGCAGACGATCGGACTCCTTCGCCGCAATGCGCTGCACGGGAATCCCCGTCCACTGTGCCACGACGTCGGCGATATCGTCCTCCGTGACAACAACCTCTGCGCTCTGATCCCCGCTCCGACGCGCCGCGTCAAGTTGAGCACGCAGCTCCTGCTCGCGATCGCGCAGACGTGCTGCCGCCTCGTAGTCCTGTCCGCTGATCGCCGCGTCCTTTTTTTTGACCGTCTCCGCAATCTCCGTGCGCAGACCCGTAAGCTGGTCGGTATCACCGATGTTCTTCATGCGCACACGGGATGCCGCCTCATCCACGAGATCGATCGCCTTGTCCGGCAGACAGCGATCCGTGATGTAGCGCTTCGAGAGGCGCACCGCCGCACGAACGGCGGCATCCTCGATGCGCGCACGGTGGAACTCCTCGTATTTACTGCGCAGACCGAGGAGAATCTTTTCCGCGTCCTCCTCGCCCGGCTCCTCCACCATAACAGTCTGGAAGCGGCGCGCGAGTGCACTGTCCTTGGCAAAATGCTTCTTGTACTCGCTGAGTGTCGTCGCACCGATGATCTGCATTTCCCCACGCGCAAGGGCGGGCTTCAAAATATTCGCCGCGTCCAGTGAGCCCTCCGCGCCGCCGGCGCGGATGAGTGTGTGGATCTCGTCGATGAAGAGGATAATGTTCTTCGCCTTTATGACATCATCCACGACATTCTTAAGCCGCTCCTCGAACTCTCCGCGGTACTTCGTCCCCGCGACAAGCGCCGTCATCGACAGCGTGACGACACGCTTGTCCTCGAGGAAGAGCGGCACCTCGCCGTCTGCGATGCGTTGGGCAAGCCCTTCGACGACGGCAGTCTTGCCAACACCCGCCTCACCGAGGAGGATGGGATTGTTCTTCGTCCGCCGCGCGAGAATCTGGATGACACGGTCGATCTCCGCCGCGCGACCGATAACGGGATCAAGCCCGCCGCTGCGAGCGACGCCGATCAGATCGCGTCCGAATTTTTTGAGCGAGGCAGGAAGCCCCTTCCCATCACCCTTGGCGGGCTTTCTGCGCGGAGATTTCTCCTTGGACTCCTCCGCATCACTCATACGCTCGAGCACCTCGCTCTGCAGCTCTTCGATGTCGACATCCATCTCCTCGATGGTATGGACTGCCGTTCCGTCCGACTCCGTAAGCAGACTGAGCAGGATATGCTCGGTTGTCACAAAGGAGCGCTCCTCGCGCGCGGTATCAATTGCGCCCTGCATAACGCGCTGGGCACGCCGCGTATAGTACGGAACATCCTCGGCAGGATGCAGAACATCCTGAAAGCCGTCCGAGCCGCGAATCACCTGCTCCGCACTGTCATAGTCCACGCCGAATTTATCAAGTACCTCTGCCGCGATCGTATCCCGCATATGCAGAATCCCCAGCAAAAGCTGGCCGGTTCCGATGTACCCTTTGCCGCGCCGCTGCGCGATATACTGTGAAAACTCTACGGCTTTGATCGCCGCCTGTGTAAAAAATTGACGGTAGTTCAAGCTGTCCCCCTCCTCATCCCTGCGTTCGATATTTTTGTAAGATCGCGCGCACACGCGAGGCACGTATCGCGCTGATTTCCCCCGTGGATAGATTTTCGTTTTCTGCTGAATACTTCAGATGACCGTCACGTGCCGCAACGATGATCTCCGCATAGCAGTCCGGCATTACCTCTTTGATGATCCCCCGATCAATACCGTAACGCACACGCGAGACAAGTGCAAAAAACTCCTGCTCTGTCAGCGAACGCGCGTAGGACAGAATGCCAAAGGAACGCCATACGCCATCGTCGATGCCGTCCTTTCCAAAGTAGGAAAGAGCCTTGCGGGCACGTCGCTCATGTGCAGCGATCTCTCCGACCGCCGCCTGCAAATTCTCAATCATCTCCGCCTCGGAGTAACCAAGGGTAAACTGATTGGATACCTTGTAGAGGTGTGCTCCCTCGCCAATCCCCTCGAGCGAGTGCACACCCAGACCAAGCTGCGGCGATGTGTTGACGATGTTCTCGATGTTGCGCGTATAGACCAGCCCCGGCAGATGGAGGATGACGGAGGCGCGCAGCCCCGTTCCAAGATTCGTCGGATATGCCGTCAGATACCCCATGGTTTCGTCAAAGGCAAGATCCAACCGTGCTTCAATGTAGTCATCTACGTGCGACGCCGTTTCAAACGCTTCAGTGAGCGAAAGTCCCGGCGTCATGGACTGGATGTGCAGATGGTCATCCTCATTGACGAGGATGCTGACGCGTGTGTCTGCACTGATGTATGCCATCCGATACGGCAGCGCCTCGGCAAATTTCTCGCTGATGAGCCGCTTCTCGATCAGAACCTCGCGTTCGAGTGCGCTCAACTGATCAATCGCGATCCGATCAAACGGCTGCCCGAACTCCGTATCAATATCTGCGAGAACAGTGTCCAGTGTCTGTTGAATCTCTGCCAGCTGACCGAGATCGGCGCGCCCCGGAAACGGAAGCCCCACGAGATTGCGTGCCAACCGCACGCGGCTTGAGAGCACGACATCACTGTCCACACCCTCCGTTCCGAACCATGAGAGGCGTCCGCTCTGCAGGAGTTCGTCAACTGCCATGGGACTGCGCCTCCATCTGACGTTCCAAACCGCGAATGCGGTCGCGGTACTCCGCCGCCTTCTCATACTCCTCGCGCGCCACCGCCTCCTTCAAATGGGCGCGCAGCTGCTCCGCCTCCCGGCGCAGCATAATGGGACTCCCCGAACGGTGCGGAATCTTACCACGATGAACACTCGAGCCGTGAATACGTCGCAGAAGCGGCGTAAGCTTATGATGGAACGTCTCATAGCAAACGGAGCAGCCGATCTGACCCGTCTGCGGAAAATCCTGAAATCTCATACCGCAGTTCGGGCATGTGATGTGCGGTGCATCCTCCTCAGTGGAACTCTCCTGCTGATTACTGCCAAAGATTCCCTTGAGGAAGTCCTCTGCCGACACATTTTCCTGCTGTGCACGGAGAATCGATGCCCCATAGCGCGCTGCACAACTCATACATATATTCTTTTCACTTCGACCGCCGGGACCGATTTGCACAATGTGCACGATCGCGTCATTGCGACCGCATTCCTCACAGATCATAATATACCTTTCCGTCAAGCACGAAGGTGTTTGACTCCATTTTCATTTATATCGAAGAATTATCGAAAATTCTCCAGTGTCAATATCATCGTCTTCAGCATCTGAACACGCTCCTTTGCTGCAAGCGTCTCCGAGTGAAAAAGTCCTGTTACCATCTGCATGAGGAGTGCCGCCTCACGCGTCTCCACCATGCCGTGCTGCGCGAGGTAACGTACCATCGACTGCACCGTCTCCATATCGGTATTCTCGTCGATCTTTGACAGCATATCCTGATAGACGAGATCGCGCAGCGGGACCTGCGCAATGCGGATGAACCCGCCCAGCCCGCGCCGCGACTCAACAACGAATCCCTTATCCTGCGTGAACCGTGTGGAGAGCACATAGCTGATCTGCGACGGTGCACATGAAATCTCATCCGCGATATCCGTCCGCCGCAATTCCACCTGACCGTCCTGCCGTGTAGCAAGCTGACGGAGGATGTAGGACTCGATCATATCGGCAATGTTGCTCATCGTATCACCTTCTCCGGTACTTCCTTAATTGTGCTTTTCTCTATTATATTTGTTTTTTTGACTTTTAGCAAGTACCAATTATATCAA
>CALALM010000100.1 GCA_937925565.1 uncultured Centipeda sp. | reverse complement strand
GTTTGGAACAGATTGAAGATCTTCCGGCGTTGCCGGATATGGATGATGTAAAGGATACACTGGACGATGACCAGCTCCGGCTCTTTGAAGAAATGCGTGCTGCGGCAGAACCGGTGGAATATGATGATGGGAATGACGATGTTAAAAAAAGTGGGCAGAGGGTTGCGGCATATCTTCATAATACGAAGGAGTGAATGCCTTGGTTGAGTTGCTTGCCCCCGCCGGTACCAAGGAAGCGTTTCTCGCCGCCGTAGAAAATGGGGCAAATGCAATCTACCTCGCCGGCAAGATGTTTGGTGCACGCGCCTATGCGTCCAATTTTGACGCAGATGAAATGGAAGAGGTCATTCAATATGCACATCTGAAAAATGTGCAGGTTCATGTTGCGGTCAATACAATTGTAGACAGTGATGAACTTCCGAAGCTCAAGGAATATTTGTCCTTTCTCTATGATGTTGGAGCCGATGCCATCCTGTTGCAGGATCTCGGCGTCGTGCGGTTGGCAAAGGAGGCTGTCCCGCAATTGCCGCTTCATGCAAGCACGCAGATGACGGTACACAATCTTGCCGGTGTTCAGGCGCTCGAGGAACTCGGCTTCTCTCGCGTTGTTTTGGCACGTGAGCTCTCCATTGCAGAGATACGCCATATCTGTGACCATAGTCGTGTTGAAATTGAAAGTTTCGTGCACGGTGCGCTTTGCATTTGTTACTCAGGACAGTGTCTGATGAGCAGTATGATCGGCGGTCGCAGTGGGAATCGTGGACGCTGTGCACAGCCCTGCCGTCTGCCCTACACCCTCGTCGATGCGAAGGGGAATGATGTGCTGGGACCATCTGCCGGTAACTTTCTGCTCTCTCCGCGCGACCTGAATGCAATTGAGCTGATTCCGCAGCTGCTTGACGCGGGAATTGATTCACTCAAAATTGAGGGACGCATGAAACGACCGGAATATGTTGCAACGATCGTTCATACCTACCGCAAGGCAATCGATCATCATCTTGGTGTGCATAGTACACCAATCGACGATGCGGATCGCGATCACCTCGCACAGGTTTTCAATCGCGACTTTACAACGGCATATATGGAGAAGCATCAGGGGCGGCACATGATGAGTGACCGTCGTCCTAACAATCGCGGACTTTTCATTGGGCGAGTCACCGCATATGACCATTCTTCAAAAA
>CALALM010000099.1 GCA_937925565.1 uncultured Centipeda sp. | reverse complement strand
AGCTCGATCACAGTATCCTGCAGTCGGTACTGAAACCTGCGCGCTATACGGGCGGTGAATGGAATGCCGTGCGCAAGGACTGGGCATCGGTCCAATGTAAATTTGCGCTTGCACTGCCCGATGTCTATGAGGTCGGGATGAGCAATCTTGGACTTGCCATTCTCTATGAGATTCTAAATCGCCGTGCAGAGATCGTAGCAGAGCGTGTCTATGCGCCGTGGGTCGACATGGAGGAGCAGATGCGCGCGCAGGGGATTCCTCTTTTTTCTTTGGAAAGCCGCCGCCCCATTGCAGCCTTTGACTTCCTCGGATTCTCTCTGCAATACGAGATGATCTACTCGAATGTCCTCAATATGCTCGACCTCGCGGGGATCCCGCTTGATGCGAAGGCACGCGGCGCAGATATGCCGTTCGTCGTGGGCGGCGGGCCATGTGTCTACAACGTCGAACCCATTGCGGAGTTCTTTGACTTCTTCGTGATTGGTGAGGGGGAGGAGGTTCTTCTCGAAATATGTGATGCATTCCTTGCATGGGATTCTGCAGGAAGAGAAGGCGGGCGCGCAGGATTCCTCACTCGTCTGCTCGCGATTGACGGCATCTATGTGCCCGCGTTCTACGAGCCCGTCTATGACGCAGCGGGGAACTTTCGTGAACTGCGCTCCCTGCATCCAGAGGCACGCCCCGTCATCTACAAACGCGTTGTGCGCGATATGAATGAAGCCATGTCCGTGGAACATCCGATCGTGCCCTATATGGACATTGTGCACAACCGCATGATGATGGAACTCTTTCGCGGCTGTTCGCGCGGCTGCCGCTTTTGTCAGGCGGGCATTGCTTACCGTCCCGCACGCGAGCGCACCGAGGAGCGCCTGCGGCAGATGGCGCACGGACTGGTGGAGAGCACGGGCTACGATGAGATGAGCCTAACTTCACTCTCCTCGGCGGACTACTCCTGTCTCGGACGACTTGTGGACGATCTGTTGGCGGACTACGCGGAAGAGAGACTCAGCTTCTCTCTGCCGTCGCTGCGCATTGACAGCTTCTCGATCGACCTTGCGCACCGCATGCAGCAGGTGCGAAAGTCGGGGCTCACCTTTGCGCCAGAAGCGGGGACGCAGCGTCTGCGCGATGTCATCAACAAGGGAGTAACAGAGGAGAATCTGCTGACGGCATGCGGCGCAGCATTCCGTCATGGGTGGAAACAAGTGAAGCTCTACTTCATGATGGGGCTGCCGACGGAGACGGACGAGGACATTATCGGGATTGCACAGCTTGCGAAGAAGGTGGTTGATCTCTATATGCAGGTGCGTGGGCGGCGTGGCTGCAAGGTGACCGTCTCCGTCTCCTGCTTTGTACCAAAGCCCTATACACCGTTCCAGTGGTTCGGACAGCTGCCGATCGAGGAGTTTCAGCGGCGGCAGAAGCTGCTCAAGGAGCATATCACCGATCGCTCGATCATCTTTCACTACCATGACGCGCGCCTATCGGTGATCGAGGGGGTCTTTGCACGCGGCGACCGCCGCCTTGCGCCCGCACTATACGAGGCGTGGAAGAACGGGGCAAAGTTTGATGGTTGGTCGGATCTCTTCGACGACAGCCGTTATTTTGCCGCGTTTGAAACATGCGGTATTGACTGGGAATACTACAGCCGCCGCACACGAATGATCGGCGAGCTGCTTCCGTGGGCACATACCTCACCCGGCGTGCTCGAGCGATTTCTGAAGTCTGAGTGGCAGAAAGCGCTTGCAGCATCCCTTACGGAGGACTGCCGCCGCACACACTGTACGGGCTGCGGCATCTGTCCGACGCTCGGCGTAGATGTGATCGACTATGCGGGTACGGAGAAAGAGCGCGCAGCAGCATCGGAGCAGCACACGGTCACCGAAAAAAGTGCAGACAATCCACCTGCAGAGCGCAAGCTTTTCGTTTATCGCGGACTGATTACGAAGGGGGAGGAACTGCGCTACGTCTCTCATCTCGACTATGCAAATCTCTTTGTGCGCGCATGCAAGCGTGCGGGGCTGCCAATGGCATACTCGGAGGGCTTCAACCCGCACATGAAGGTCGCGTTTGCCTCTGCTCTCTCCCTCGGTGCAGCGAGCGATGCGGAGTATGTCGACTTCGAAATGACGGAGGCGTTTGCGCCCTCTCTGGTCATGGAACATCTCGGAAAACATTTGCCGTGCGGGGCGCAGATGGTACGGCTTAAACTTTTGGAGAGGAAGCATAAGGCGCTGATGGCGGATGTGGACGAGGCTCGCTACCGCATCGCTGTCGCATATACGGGGGATCCGGAGGCCGTGCGCGAGAGCGTACGATGCTACAATGCGGCGGAGAGCGCCGTGTGGCAGCGCGTAACACCAAAGAAGAAGCGTACGATCGAGACAAAGGCATATGTAAAAACGCCCGTTTCCTTTGTATGGGAGAATGGACAGCTGATCTTTTGGATGAATCTTGTTGTCACGCCGGAGGGCAGTGTGAAGCCCATCGAGGTTCTGAGCGTGATGGCACAGGATTTTGGGCTGCCTGTTGACCCAAGTGAGGCATATGTGACGCGCACAGGATTGTTCGCGGACGGTGTGGCGCTGATCGACAGATCATGATCTTTCCGCAGGAGATACTTCGCGGTCACACTCCCTCCGCCTAGTTTCTATCTCTCTATGTCCGGTTTTAGGAATCACTGATAATTTAGGTAGATTGCAAGAATAAGTTGCACGGTAAAAAAGATTGGCAGATCGAAGCCTTACGGCACTCATTCAGGAAACATTCCTGTGCAGTGTGATAGCCGAGTTTCTTGCGCGGAAGGTCTCTGAGCCATTGTTGTATTGCAATGATCTCATTTGCAGTGCAATCCTCCAAATGCTTCCCCTTTGGGATAAAACGCTGTATGATACGATTCATGTTCTCGATCATCCCTTTATTGCTCGGATAATATGGAGGCGCGTAGCATATGCATAAACGGCGTCCTTCTTCGAGCCCGGAAAGCCGTGAAAACTCCGTCCCGTTATCTGTCGTAATCGTCTCAAAAACCTCTTCGAAAGAGGCACCGAACTCTTCTTGAATGGCGTGTGCAGCGCTCCATGGTGGGTGTTGTGGCAAGTTTGATTGCTGCCTTTATCTATGATCGTATCCGTTGGCGACAGCTTAATCTCTGCTTGTTGTGGTCAAGCGTTTTTGTAACACGAGTGTCCAATAAACTTATGTCGAATACCTCGCTTCGAATGGCGTACGATAGCCGTTATAAGAATGCGGTCGTACATGGTTGTATATGGTATAAGCAAAATGCTCCACTGCGCGATAGAGAGATTCCTCATCTCGATACTCATGAAGATAAATTTCTTCGTTCTTCAGCGTATTGAAATAGCGCTCCATAGGGGCGTTATCATACGGGCATCCAGCCTTGCTCATGCTTTGCGTCAGATTGTGTTCCTCGCAAAAGTCAGTGAACGCCTTCGATGTGTACGGGCTGCCCTGATCGCTATGAAGAATCAGACCGTTGCTTCTCTTTCGTTGACTGCTGAGTGCTTTGCCAAGCGTTCGGATTGCTAAATCGCTCGTCATACGACGATCTGTCAAGCTTGCAACAACGCTGCGATCATACAGATCAATAATCGTACAGTTGTATCGGACATCGCCTCCTTTGAGAAATAAACAGGTGAAATCTGTTGCCCATTTCTGATTGATTTGTGTTGCCGTAAAATCTTGCTTGAGCAGATTCTCAAACTTCTTATGCTCTATGCCACCTTGATATCTCGGAGCTTTTTGCCGCACAATAGAGCGCAATCCCAGTTCTGTGTTCATGTACTTATGAACCGTCAGGGCAGAAAGCTCGATGCCTTTGCGCGCCAGATCAACCTGCATCCTGCGGTACCCGGCAACGCCATTGGTTTCATGGGATAGGGCTTGAATTTGACGCAGGATGTTCTGTTTTCGGGTATCTTCTTTTGCCCGCCTGTGCTTTCGGTAGTTGTAATAAGCATTCGGATAAATTCCAAAACGCCGCAGCAACCACCGGACGCCGAACAGATTCCGATGTTCATCGATGAATCGATATGCCTCTAGTCGATTCCCTTTGCGAAGAATGCCGCTGCTTTTTTTAGGAAAAGGTTTTCTTTGCGTGCATCTGCGAGTTCTTCGCGCAAGCGACGATTCTCCTTCATAAGCTCCAGATCGTTCTGGGCAGTCAGGTTCTTTGAGGCGTTTTGCTGGCATTCTTCGCTGAATTCTTTGCACCATTTGCTGATGCTTGCTTTTGAGACTCCATACTCTGCTGTCAAGCTTCGGTATGTGCGTCCTTCTTCGATATGAAGCCGGACGATCTGTTGCTTGAACTCTGGTTCATAGTGTTGTTGTGACAAGAATCGAATCCCCTTTCATTCGGTGTTTCCCATTAGACATTCCTGTTACAACTTTAGTTTACCACAACATAATACTTGATGTCCTGTGTTATGCTTTTCATGAGAAAGCCTCCTTTGTGTGTG
>CALALM010000098.1 GCA_937925565.1 uncultured Centipeda sp. | reverse complement strand
ACAAGTCTTCTGATTTCGGAATCCCCGCTCACCGTTCAGCCGAATCTCGCCGTTCTCATTGGTCTGAATGAGGCGATATTTCTTCAACAACTTCAATACTGGATTAGCCGTGAAGCTGGAATCTGCGACGAGTATGGTCGCCGCTGGATTTATAATACGGTCAAGCAGTGGAATGTTCAATTTCCGTTCTGGTCAGAAAGTACCATTAAACGCACCATCAAGTCTCTTGAAGATCAAGAAGTGATGATTTCGACGGTGATCGGAAATTCGTATAACAAGACGAAGGCCTATACCATTAACTATGAGCTGATCGAAGAACTTAGTAAGAAAATCGTACATAGGCAATTTCAGGCGAGCATAGAAAGTGTTGACCGGCGTATCTCTGCACCTCCACCGATGCGCGAGAAGATGGAATATACTGAAGAAGCCTCTGCTCCAGATGTCATGAAGCAAGAATATGAGGTCACTGATATATCGGAAGATGGCACAGAAAGTCAAAAAGTCAAAACTGATGAACCACGCATAAGTGTCAAAATGACACTACATGAGGAGCAAGATGAACCTCGTACGGGTATCAATTTGACCCCACAGAAGAAAAGCGCCGAACCCCCAGTAACGGCGCGGGTTTGCGTACCCTCCTCGCGCGCGCGCGAAACAGAGACTACAACAACAGAGAACACGCATAGAATACGTGAAACAACAACAGGCGATGTCCGCAGCCTTTGTGCAGCACTCGGCATATCCGGCGCCTCGCTGGAACGATTTCTCCGTAGCTATGGCGAAGAAAAGGTGCGTGAAAAAGCACTGCTCTTAGAGACCACTATGCAGACGAAGCTCGTTCGGAATCCGACGGGCTGGCTTCATGCTGCACTGAAGGACGACTACACGTTTACCCCTGTTCGTCTCGCAGCGCAGGAGGTGAAAGCGCAGAAACCTCCTCCGCGCCCCTACGTTCCGCCGGCTGTCCCTTCTGCGGAGCAGGAGCAGGACGCTCCTGTTATCGGCAATCTGCAAGAGGCTCTTAGCCGGATGGAGGATTCTTCGGTCTTTGCAAAGGAGTTCCTGCTGCGCCAACGTGGGAACGTAGAAGGGCGCGCAAGCCCGTGATGGGAGGATTTTTATGCAGGTGAAATCACGGATAAAATGCCCCGATTTGGGGCTTACACTCGCATCCAATGCACTGCGGAAGGCTTTGCGGAAGCAGAAAGCGGTATTACAGGTCTCTCTCGAAGAGCTGCAAGGACTGTGTGCGCGTGAGAGACGCCCCCGTATTCTTGCGGGGTATCTTCGCTCACAGCGGGAGGAAATTTCTCGGCTGCTTGCGCGTGTCCTCGTCGAGAATGTGAGCGCACTGGAAGAGGAGTTTCTTGTGCGTCATTATCGTGATAACAGAAGCGTTCACTATCTTGCCCTTCGGCTGCCCGCTTCTGAGCGTCACCTATATGCGATGCACGAGCGCATCCTACGCAGATTGTCATCACTCTTATTCTACCGTGCAAGCACAGCGGATGCTTATTCGCCGATTGTCTTGCAAAATCTCCTCTCGATTATCGATATGCGCATCGGTACGTTTGTTCTTCGCGCAGAACTTCCACTTGCGGATGGTTGGCTCGAATCCCTTTACGATTCACGCTCTCGATGTCGTGCTCTGATTTGTTTCATAGAGCATTTTACACAGGAAAGCGGCGAGAGGAATGAATACGAGCGCATCATACGCGCGAAGATTGAACATCCCTTTGCCGCTGCCGGAGAACTTGCCGGACTCGCGGACGTAGATTCGGTCGCTGCAAGTACCGTGCACTCCTATTTGCGCAAATACCTTGATTCGGTCAGGAGAATCGTAGGAGAGGAAAAAAAATCGCGTACTTAGAAAAACGTGCAGTATTTTAATTCTGCATTAGGTTATCCTTGAAGGGTGGCAATATGTTGAAACGCATCGATTCTTTCACCGTAAGGCGAAAACTTTGGGTCTCCGTCGTTTTTATATTTGCTATCCTTGCACTTCTTGCGGACATCTGTGGTTGGCAGATGCCGCAGCAGGACATCTTGTTCTACAACACAACTGCAAGTCTGCCACGCGGTATCTATCTGCGTATTCCGGCGACAAAGATTGAGCGTGGGGACATTGTTGTCTACGATCCACCGGAGGAAGTCATAGCCTTTTCGTTCCAACGGGGATATGTGCAGCACACAGACACCCGGTTTTTGAAACGTGTGGGAGCGATTGCCGGAGACGTGTATAGCATCGGGGATCAAGGTTCTTTTTGCATCAACGGTGTATATATCGGTGATGTGCGGAAGCTGGATAGTCGTGATCGCCCATTGCCGCAGCTTACGCAGGGAGAGTACGTCGTACCCAATGGAGCATTCCTGCCCATCGCCGATACGACACGCAGCTTCGATGGACGCTATACAGGGACAGTCCCCCTTGCGCGAATCAGAGCCGTTGTCATACCTGTTTTGACACGATGGTGAGGGGGCGTTATGTCTGGAGAGATGAGGATTCGGACGTGGACAGCGCGGAACTGGAGCGACTACGAGATGCGTGTGCAGCCAAAGATACATGCACTCCTGTCCTCTCTCGGCGGCAACAGTATGTATGCTGAACTCTCCATTGCAGAGGTTCTGCGTGGTCTGATCGGGATGAGGGACGCAGAAGCGTTGATTCGTGCCGTTTTGATTGAGCATGATCTGCGGTTCATCCTGCGTTCAGATAGGGGCGAGTTTCCCGCAGATGCAGTATGGCATCGCGTATGTGATTTTGCAAAAGATGAGAAAGTCAACGCTCTTTTTTGGCAGAGATTTGCGGAAATGCAGCCGCAGCACCGAAATATCTGGCGGATTCTTGCCCCTGTCGAATTTGCCTGTTTGAATATGAGTGGGAAAAAAGTTACACTGCTATTTCGCCATCCATTCGAGAGCAAAATTCAGAGGAAGATCGGCGAACTTGCCAAAAAATTGCGCATTGAGCGGGAAGAGATCATCTACTGATGTTCTTGTGCAGCGTGTAGGGAGGTTATCCATGAGCATTTTACCGTATTCATTTTGTCGTGATGATACTGAGAAGAAAACCTTACGGCATGGTTTTCTTCTGGGGATGATGACGGCGATCACACTGCTTGTTCCGCTTCTTTTTGTTGGAGGCATCATCCTCATCAATGCAGCGAGAGGTTCGGCTTATGCAGCAGAATCGCCATCGGTATCAGAAGACCTTATGATACCGTACAGTGTCGAGCCGAAGTCGCAGCCGGAAAACAATGAGATCGCCCCCAAAGATCAGGTGATTCAAGCGGTTCCGATTGGGGAGGAGCAGCTTGCGCAGCGAGCAGTACCGCAGGGAAGCGTTACCGCACATATTCCGCTGCCATCTTCTGCTGTGATTTCACCTGTGGTTCAGCCAACAGCGGCGCTTCCCGTACAATATCCGCCTACTGCGCCTCCTGAGCCACCGGAAGAGGTTGTGGCAGAAAATGAATCAGAGACTTCCGTCCTCACAGAGGGGCTGACATTTTCTGACCGCCGTATCGCATATTTCGGTGGACAGGATGTACCTATAGGAAAAACAGGGAGGTAGAACATGGGATTAAAATCTTTCCATCAGCCGGAGAAGTTCTCTGATACGGGCAAACCGTTAAGCCCTGCCGAACAGGCACGCGAGGTGATCGATCGGCGCATCGGCGGCGTTGCTATGCAGAATTACAACTGGCGTCGCATTGCACTCGGTCTGCTCGTTGCGTGCATTGTACTCTCGATTGGATTAACCGTGCAGTCACTCAAATCGCAGATCATCCCTTACGTCGTCACCGTGGATAAATCCACGGGCGAGGTAGAAAAAGCAGGTGCTTTTATCGCACAGGATTACACGCCGCAGGAAGTCGAAGTTCGATATTTCATTGGGCAGTTCATCCAGAACGCCCGAAATATTCAGCTCGATCCTGTCCAACAGGAGAAGATGCAAGGGAAGGCATTTGCGTACCTCACACAGGCAGCCGCACAGAAATATGCGGCAATCCAGCGGAATGAAGGATTCAAGGACAAGTATGCGATGTATACCGTTCAGACGAAGATCACGGGCATCAAGAAGATTCCGGATACGGATTCCTACCATGCCACATGGACAGAGGAGGAGTTCAACATCGCCAGTGGCAAGCAGGAGGTGAAAAAATACGAATGTGTCTTCGCCGTGACAACGATCCCGCCGAAGGACGATCAGACCTTGCTCGTAAATCCGCTGGGGCTTTACATCTCCGACCTCAACTTCTCGGCAGAGATTGGTACGAAGCAGAAGAACAACAATACGTCTCAGCCAAAACAGAAGGAACCGGCGAAGTAATCGGATGTACGGAAGGGAGAAAATAATGTTCTTGCAAAAACGTATGAAAAAACACCTTGCCGCAGCAGTAATCGGAGGGTTGCTCTCCTCCGGAATGTTTTTCGGTGCTCCTGTATATGCAGCCGACACTGCACATACGGATGC
>CALALM010000097.1 GCA_937925565.1 uncultured Centipeda sp. | reverse complement strand
ATAATGCCTGTTATGACATTGACAGAGGGGCGCTGGGTTGCAAGGATCATATGGATGCCTGCTGCACGTGCTTTTTGCAGAATTCTGCAGATAGCATCCTCTACATCCTTTGGCGAAACCATCATGAGATCTGCGAGCTCATCAATGACAATGACGACGAGAGGAATTTTCTCTTCCGGATACCGACGATTGAATGACTTGATGTCGCGAACGCCGTGGTTTGCAAAAATCGAATAGCGCTTCTCCATCTCCTGTACAGCCCAATTCAAAACAGAGGAGGCTTTCTTCGGATCGGTTACAACAGGAACCATGAGATGCGGAATCCCATTGTAATTAGAGAGCTCAACCATCTTAGGATCAATCAGGATGAACTTCACTTCATCCGGGGTTGCCTTGAACAGAATACTCGATATAAGCGTATTGATACATACAGATTTACCGGATCCTGTGGCTCCTGCCACCAAGAGGTGCGGCATTTTCCTGATATCCGCAAATATTGCCTGACCGCTGATATCCATGCCAAGACCAACTGTAAGTTTGGATGACGCCTCTTGAAACTGCGGATTCTCCAAAACTTCACGGAGCTGAACACTTTCCAGCGTACGGTTTGGAATCTCGATGCCGATTGCAGCCTTTCCGGGAACCGGTTCAATGCGGACCGAGGAGGTCGCAAGTTGCAGGGCAATGTCCTCTGCAAGGTTTGTGATCTTGCTCACCTTCACCCCAGGCGCAGGCTCCAGATCGTAACGCGTTACCGCAGGACCATGACAGGTGCTGACAACCTTCGCATTCACATGGAAACTTTCTAGTGTCTGTTGTAAAATCTGTGCATTTTCCCTGATTTCCTGCGTAAGCGTCTCGTTCGTTTGCTTGATGTGTTTGGAGAGAATATGCGTGACTTTGGGAAGTTCATACGTGTGCTGACCGTTCTCATCCACGACAGGAGCAGTTTGTACGGCAGGAACTGAATGAACCGTTGCCGCCGATTCTTCTGTCGAAGGAGATGGCGAAGGAGGGACAACAACTTCTTCTTGAATATCGTCCGGTTCTTCCTCCATCATAATGGGCTCAATGACTGTAGACTGCTCCACAGGCTCTTCCATCTGCATAATAGGTTCGTTATCTTGCACCTCTTCCTCTCTTTCATTATCCGGTGGTAAAGGAACAGAAAGAACTTCCTCATCCTTATCCAGAATCGGTTCTTCTATGACAATTGGGGCTTCTATTTGTTCCGGTGACT
>CALALM010000096.1 GCA_937925565.1 uncultured Centipeda sp. | reverse complement strand
CGGTGGAAGATAATATGTAGTGACCTCACATTTGCAAATCGTGGATTTACCTGTAGAATAGAGGTAGAGTCTATCTCAGGAGTTACCGCATACAAAAGGAGGCCACCATGAATAGTATAGTCTATGTCGGCATGGATGTCCATGCCTCAAACTACACTCTTTCCTGCTACACGCTCACCAGCGATGAATGCTTTGCTACCGTCCAAATGGAACCCGATGTCAAGAACATCCTAACGTACCTGAAGAAGGTACAGCGCAATCTTGGAGCCCCCTGTGAATTTCGCTGCGGCTACGAAGCCGGCGCCCTCGGCTTCTCCCTCTACTACCAGCTCCAAAAGCACGGCATCCCCTGCACCGTCCTCGCACCCTCCACCATGCCCACCTTCCACCGTAACGAGATCAAAACCGATCGGCGCGACGCCATGAAGATTGCCCGCTGTCTTGCCTTCGGTGCCTTCCGCCCCGTCCATATCCCCACCAAGGAGGACGCCGCCGTCAAGGATTTCATCCGCATGCGCGATGACCACAAGATCGCCCTCAAGAAGATCAAGCAGCAGATCCAGGCGTTCTGCATGCGCTACGATCTGCACTTCACCGAGGGCAGATCGTATTGGACGCAGAAGCATCTTGCTTGGCTGAAAGGGCTTCCGCTCGATGATCTCCTGCGCGAAGTCCTCGATGAGTACCTCGTCACCTTGCACCAGCTCGCCGACAAGATCGAGCACTTCGATGCACGCATCGAAGAACTTGCCCAAGGGGAGCGCTATGCCGAAAACGTCAAGAAGCTCTCCTGCCTCATCGGCGTGCGCACGCATACCGCACTGGCTCTTGTTGCCGAAACAGGGGACTTCCGCCGCTTTGCCAAAGCCGAGCAATATGCCGCCTTCTTGGGGCTTGTGCCCGGCGAGCGTTCCAGCGGCGACAAGCAGTCACGTACCGGCATCACAAAGGCAGGAAACACTCATCTGCGCAGACTCTTGATTGAAGCATCCCAGTGCTATGGACGCGGCAAGCCCGGCTACAAGTCAAGACTGCTCAAGGAGCGCCAACAGGGAAATACGTCCGAGGACATTGCATACGCCGACAAGGCGAATGAGCGGCTACGGCGCAAGTTCTACCGTATGGTGTTGCGGCATAACAAGAAGCATAACGTTGCTGTCACAGCCGTTGCCAGAGAACTGAGCTGTTTTATATGGGGGATGATGACCGGGCACACAGCAATCTGAACCACCAAGAAGGG
>CALALM010000095.1 GCA_937925565.1 uncultured Centipeda sp. | reverse complement strand
CCCCAAGATCTCGTCCGCAACTTTCCGCATATTGAAGTTTTCATTATAGTCAACGGAAATAAAGATAACGCCGTCCTCCGCAAGCAGACTCTTCGCCACCTTGAGACGCGGATAGATCATATTCAGCCAGTCCGTATGAAAGCGTCCGTTGCTGTCCAGATTCTTTTTGAAATCATAGACCATATTCCCGTGCTCATCATAGGGAACATTCGCCGCAACGAAATCCCCGCTCTCCATCGCAAAATCATCATCGTACACAAAGGCATCATTCCCCGTATTATACGGCGGATCGATATAGATCATCTTCACCTTGCCGAGGTACGTCTCTTGGAGCAGCTTCAGCACATCGAGATTGTCCCCCTCGATGTAGAGATTCTCGCTGTCAAACGCGCCCGCCGTGCCGTCACGGCCGACACTGTCCTCCACGACGGGACGCAGTGCCATCGCAATCGGCGCATTCGCCGCGAGGATCGCCTGCCGCTTGTCCGGCCATGTGAACGCATAGCGCTCCTCGCGCCCCTCCACGATCTCACGCGCGAGCTCCTGCCGCAGCACATCGAAGTCAATCGCCTGCACGAGCTTCCCGTCCCGCAGAACCTCCGTCAGCGCATGCGGGAACAGCCGCCCCACCGCCTCGATATGCGCCGCCACGTTGTCCCTGCTGTGCATTTTTAGCTTATCCATTACAATCTCACTTTTCTAGTCCTATATGTTTTTGATCATCTTACTATATGTCATTTGAAACGCACTATCAAACTTCTCAAAAAACAATATCAACTCTTCTATAGTAGAATAGTCGCCGTAGTAGTAGTTAAGCAGGTGTGTTGCATCTATAAACGCCCATACCTTTCCATTTTTCTCAATATCTCCAAAAATATTTTTTAGATCATCATTATTAAAGTCCGACGCAAGATCTACAAACCATGACCGAATTTTGGAGGCAGTATACAAAGCGGTTTCTTCCTGTTGATCAAGAGTACGCCAAAAAATTGTATGATTAGTCTCCACATTCATTATCTGATACATCATTCTATAAAGGAACGATTCCGGGGCGAAATAATCGGGAAAGAAGCATATATTGTTCCTCCTTGTTTCTCTATCAGATAGGTTATCCTTATGAGGATCATATTTCCTGTCCAAATATTCTCTTATTTTGGGTTTGTGCTCTGTTTGCTTATGACGCGCATCTCCATCCAATAGAAAGATGACTTGATCAGAATAGGGTCGATCTGCCTGAGAAAACTTCAATAATTCTTCACAGCCAAGAGATGTTACAACAGGTTTTATTAAGGATGCCGCATGACTATATTTCTTGATATTTTCCAGTCTACATTTTATTTTAGAGGCATATTCCTGCAAAACATTTCCTCTCAGCATCCCCTTTTCTTCCAATGTACTACATTGATGATAAAGTGCTTTAATGAGCATATCAAAAAGGTGCTTTCCAACTTCATCCTCAAAATATACTTTGGGTTTTGGCTTTTGATACGTCACTTTCCCCAATAAATCAGCTTTCAAAATTTCGTATGACTGTTGAACTGTGACCATAGGCGCAGATGGATTTTTTAGATACACAACTCCATAATCATTCGGATTTTTCTTGTGTTTTCCCAATAATTCCTTCAACACCGTCAACGAGTGTGTAGTCACAACAAATTGGATATTTAATTCATTAGCCAACTTATCCATTAAATCCAATAGCCGCATCTGAGTGTCCGGATGTAATGAAACTTCAATCTCGTCAATACAAATAAGTGCTCCATTGTAATTGTCTTGCTGTGATAAAATATAAATATCCACAAGCGCACTAATAATATTTCCGAGATTATCCTGCCCGACAGACTTACCAAGTGCAGGTGTGTTCTCCATTTCCATATGTAACGAAGACCGTGTGCTTGCTTCCTTATCTATAATGCTAAGATCCCCATCCTGTTTAATGCTCCCCGGTATAACGGAATTATACCAATCACAAAATTTCGTATGTGCCTCGCTATGATAAAGCTTGTTGTTTCTTCGAACCTCTTTCACGTGTACGGATTCCTTACGCTCACCTAAAGGATACAATCTAGAAATACTCAGATAAATAGTCGGTATAGGAATTCTGGCAGCTCCTCCCACATTGAATTTTTCTTTTGCTATAAGCTCTGCTTCCTTTATGGTAATACCATCTCGATCCATATTCGATGTCCTCGGAATAATACGAATACCACGATTTGATTCTGTATCATCCTTAAAAGTCAGACACTTAAGAACTGTTTCATCTGTATTGTCACTACCATAACGCAGATAAATACTATAGTCACCATAGGATTCTTCAGGAGAGATATAAAAGAAGTCATAAAATTTTGGTTGAAAATTGCCTCCGAAGTCAGAGCTTCTGCTAAGCCCTGATCCAGAGGCAATAAGCGATATAAGATTGGATTTACCAACACCATTTTGCCCACTGATTACAGTGATTTTTTTGCCTATAGAAAATTCCACATCATGAAAACTCCTAAACTGCTTAACTATCACATGCTGAATTTTTGTTCCCATTTTTCTCACCTCTTAATCTATAATATCTCGTAAGAGTGCCTGCCCCTCACACATGGACAGTTCTGATTCCGTAGGAATCATATCATTCCTACGAAATATCATTACCTCATCTACCGTCTTTTTAGTTCCGGCAGAGTATGAGCATGCCAATTTTCTACATTCCCTGTCACGGTACAAATTCAAAATTTCATCTCTAATATCATATGTAATAATCCAATCCACATTAAGCTGAGAAATTTGCTCACTGATACGAACATGATCAGTATACCGAAAAAAATTCATATATAACTCATGCCCTTTGGTGTAGTAAGGTGGATCAAAATAAATCAATGCATTATTGAAGTATTTGGGCGCATAATGGATAAGAAAACTACTAATATCCTTGTTATAAACATATATGCTTTTCTTTCGTTTAGCTATCTCCTGTACTCTCTTAATAAGACCATTTCTATTAAAACGAGCATCCATTTTCCACCTTCCACTTTGTTCCTTCCCCCCAATAACTCCACCTTTAATTATTCCCGATCGATTGGTTCGATTTAAATAAAATGTAGCAAAGGCCAAATCGTAACTATATTTTTGAGATTTTTCCATATATATTGTTCTTTGTCTATGCCATTCATCCATATTCAAAGGAACTGAAAGAACATCAGAAGTAAAACGATCTGTCTCTGTTAAAATAGCTCTCCAAAACGAATAAATTCCCTTGTCCAAATCATTGATTACAATTTTTGAAACAATATTATTTAAAAGCAGATTGATCGCAATTCCAGCTCCGCCAGCAAACGGTTCAATATAAGTTCCATTCATATGTCCAGTCTTCTGGATTAAAACCTCCATGAAAGAGGATAGCTTTCCTTTTCCCCCAGGATATCTTAAAGGTGAATATATCATGTACCAGCCCTCCAGCAACAATGTCTAATTATATAAGTTACACTGTAATGCTTTTAATTCCTGCACAAGTTCAATATTTTTCTTTGGCTGTTTCTCCCGTCAGATCTTCACCTCAAGCGCAGGTACATCGCGAATTCCGTTCCGTAAAGGATCATCTCACGTGAGATACGTGGAATGTAGACTCGCGTTTCTCCTTTGCTGCCTTTT
>CALALM010000094.1 GCA_937925565.1 uncultured Centipeda sp. | reverse complement strand
CGGCCGACCGACACAGGATTGAACATGAACGCTGTCACCCTTTCGCTGGATTATCGTATGAAGTTTATGCGCCGCCATAATTAAAAAGACACAAAAAGAACAAGGCAACCATTCGAATACCTTGCTCCATGATCCTTTCTAACACGAGCCGCGAAGGGCTGATCCTCCCCGAAAAAAGGCGCACAAATCCCCATTCTTATTTAATAGGTCATTTTATCATACTACACCTTAATTTTCATGTCAAGGGATATTTTCAAAAACTGCTTATTTCCCGCAGCACTTCTTATACTTCTTCCCGCTGCCGCAGGGGCAGGGATCGTTGCGCCCGACCTTCTCACTCTTTTTCAGCGCAGCAAGTTCCGCTGCAACCGCAGCGAGTTCCGCCAAAAACGCTTTGCGTACATTCTCATGCGGAAGATCCACCGTGAGGAACTCTTGCCGCAAATCCTCCACAGTCATATCGCCGCGCGCAAGCGCTGCGCGCATATGCGGACCGATCGACGCTGTCTGCGGCTGCTCGTAGCGATGCGGATTCATTGCCGAGAGTTCGTTCGGCGTGTGACCGCGATTGGCAAAGATGCGGGCATTGTTCATATAGCTCATCCAGAGCTCGGCAAACTGCTCGATGTCGTTCTCACTTGTGAACCGAATCTCCATCTCATCCAACAGACTGATGAGTGCGTTCAAATCCACATCCACGCGCAGCAGATCAAAAATCTCATCCAGCACAACCGTTCGTTCATATCCCAACCAGTCGACGGGCATATGAGCCTCGATGAAATCAGCTAGCGCCGCATATTCCGCGGTCTTTTCCACATAAAAAGGCTCCGCATACGCAAGGAGAGACGCCTTGTCAGGCGGAATATAGAGTGGTTTTTCCATCTGCTGATGCACTGTTTTGGCATAGAGATCCTCCTCCGCCTCTAACAGTGCCGTGCAGATGATCTCGCGATCCAGTACATCACCTGCTGCCACATCGGAATAAAGTTCGCTGCGCCCCAGAACCCAGTAGCCCTCGCACTCATGCCGCGCTATCTCGGCAAACGCAAGGAACTCCTCGTCCGTCACAGTGCGCGGACTGAATCGGCGAATCACCGCGAGCGCGTCACGCAGCGAGATCACACCGTAGAGATTCGCCATCGCGTTGAAATACTTTCGCAGAAGACGTGATGTATTGTCCTTGAGCGGGATTTCACGGTACAGCGCATTCAGCTCCCGCCTGCTGTATACTTCGGGAAGCGACACCGGCTCCCGCCCTTCGTCTGTATTCGCTGTCATCATGCTCGCCTCGTTCCATCCTGACACATCATTTCATTTTATTATAGAGATTTCCTGCCCCTCGGTCAACGAAAACGAAGCCCCCATGAAGAATCTCCACTTCTTCACGGGGAGCGTTGTTTTGTGATACAAGTATCAGCTCGTCCTTGCCTCTGCACAGTATCCATCACATTTCAAGGACGAACGCTCACACAATCTCCCCGCCGACGCAGACCGTTCTCGTGCCGATCTGACCGATGTGGACGGGGAGTCCATAGAGGTCGCTCATGCCCTCCTCGTCGATGACCTCCGCTGCCGCGCCGTGCTTCCAGAGTGTCCGCTCCTTCAGCACGAGTGTCTCCGCCGCGAGGTAAAGCGCGTGATCGGGGAAGTGCGTCGTCATCAGGATGCCGATGCCCTGCGCGTGGAGGCGCAGGACGAGATCGAGGAAGCGGTGCGCGTTGCCAAAGTCAAGGTGCGCGGTCGGCTCATCGAGGATGAGGAGCTCCGGCTGCTGCGTGAGCGCCGCCGCGAGCAGGACGAGCTGACGCTCGCCGCCCGAGATGTTCGTATAGGGCTGCTCCGCGAGATGCGCGATGCCAAGAAAGTGCAGGTGATGCAGGGCAAGCTCCGCCTCGCGCTCTCCGGGCGAGCCGAAGTAGCGCATGTGCGCTGTGCGCCCCATCATGACGACATCGAGCACACGGAAGGGAAAGGTCGGCGTGTGGTTCTGCGGGATGTAGGCGATCTTTCGCGCGAGTTCCCGCTGCCCATACGCACCGCGCTCCTTCCCGTCGAGGAGCACGCGCCCTGTGCCGCCATGCTCGCCCACAATACATTTCAGCAGGGTGCTCTTGCCCGTGCCGTTCTTTCCGAGAATGCAGTAGATCCCCGTGCCCGCGAGGGAGAATGTCACATCCTCCAAGATTGTGCGCCGCGCATCGTAGGAAAAGCCCAGCTGCTCTACGTCCAGTCTCACCAGCGCACCTTCTTTCGCAGGATGAAGTAAATGAAGATCGGAATACTCACAATGCCCGTAATGACACCAATGGGGATTTCAAGTGCCGTCAGCGTGCGGCAGAGATCGTCGATCACGAGCAGATAGACGATGCCGAGCGATGCGGACACGGGCATCAGCCGCCGAAAATCGGGGCCGACGATCATACGCGCGAGATGCGGGATGACGATGCCGACCCAGCCGATGATACCGGAGATACTGACGACGAGCGCAGTGACGAGTGTCGCGGCGAGGATGATGACGGCGCGGTCACGTCGGACGGCAACGCCCATCGACTGCGCCTCCTGCTCGCCCATGCTGAGGATGTTGATGCGCCAGCGATAGAGGAACAGCAGCGTGAGTGCCGCCAGATACGTGGGCAGGATGAGCAGCAGCCCATCGAACTTGACACTTGCAAGCGAGCCCATGAGCCAGTAGACGATCTGCGGCAGCTTCTCCTGCGGATCGGCTGTGAATTTTAAGAGTGCGACGAGCGAGGAGAAAAATGCGCTCACAAGCATCCCCGAGAGAATCATCGTGACAGATGCGCCGCGCTTTCGTCCCGCGAGGAGGAACGTCAGCCCCACGGACACAATGCCGAACACGAGTGCCGCCATCTGCACGCCCGCCGCCGGCAGAGACAGCACGATCGCAAGGGCCGCGCCGAATCCCGCGCCGTTTGATACGCCGAGCGTATAGGGGCTCGCGAGGGGATTGCCGAAGAGTGCCTGAAAAACACCGCCCGCAACAGCAAGCCCGCAGCCCGCAACGACCGCGCCAAGGATGCGCGGCAGGCGCACGTCATAGATCATCGAGACCTCCATCGCGGTCACGTCGGGCGGCAGCACGCCCGTGAAGTCCGCAAGGAGAATCTGGTAGACGTGCGTCGCCGAGATATGATATGCGCCGAGCGTCAACGAGTAGAGGATGCACGCCAAAGGGAGCAGGACGAAAAGAGCGCCCTGCCCCCCCATG
The DNA here is from genome assembly GCA_937925565.1 of uncultured Centipeda sp. GTDB lineage: Bacteria > Bacillota > Negativicutes > Selenomonadales > Selenomonadaceae > Centipeda. The sequence goes on along the minus strand of CALALM010000094.1, from coordinate 3,018 downwards.
ACGTATTTACTTACGCGCGTCATTTCCGCACGATGCCGTCTGCGACCTTGCCCGTGAACGGCACGCCGTAGAACGTCTCATAGAACTTCTTCGCGCGCTCCATGACCACGTCTGCGCTCACCTTGTCCGGATAGAACATGTGTGCAAGCCACAGCTCGCCGAGCGCGACCGAGTCCGCATCGGGGTTGCCCCACGGCTTTGCCCAGTACGGTGCTTCGATCACGTTGCCGTTCTGCACCGCACGCAGCTGTGCGTAAGCGGGATCGGTGGTGAACTCCTTGTAGATCTCGGGATAGCGATCCTGCGAGATAATGACATCGGGGTTCCACTTCGCGAGCGACTCGACGTTGTACTCGCCGTTCCCCTGGATGTCCTTCGCCGCAGGGTTCATGCCGCCCGCACGCAGCAGCATGCAGCCGACGTACTTGTCGTTGCCGTAGACCATGTGCTTGCTGCCGACGGGGATTGCCGTCACGCGCTGGTCGTCGGGAATCGTGCCAACCGCCTTCTCGACGATGGCGCGGCTCTCCTCGGCAAATGCCCAGAGCTCCTTCGCTTTTTCATCACGACCCGTGAGATGCCCCAGAATCTCGATCGCACCGCGCAGCCCATCCGTATATGCCTTGTCTGCGTTCGACAGACGCGGATTCTGCGCCTCCGCCTGCTTCCCCTCGCCGCGCAGCGAGATCACCGCGACGGGGATGCCCATCTCGCGCAGCTTCGCCGCCGAGCCTTGGTCGGACTGCGAGGCGACAATGACGATGTCGGGCTTCAGCTTTGCGATCTCCTCGATGTTTGGCTGCGTAAGCGTGCCCGGCGTCGGCATATCCTTGATCGCCGGCCAGATCTCCGCGATGTAGTCGCCAAGGTCACGCTGCCACGTCGACTCGACGCCGACAATCTTGTCCTGTCCGCCGAGCTGGCAGATGATATCAAGCGAGTGATGCTGCAGCACGACCATGCGCTCCACAGGGGCTTTGACCATTACCTCGTTGCCCGCCTGATCGGTGAAAATGTACTCTCCTTCGAGCGCAGCAGACGTCTCCGCCGCCTGTTTTGCCTCCAGCCCACAAGCAGCGCCATCGTAATGATCGCCGCGAGGAGCGCGGTAAGGGCACGCCGCAGGATGAATGTATCTCTCATAAAATCCCCTCTCCTTTAGAAAAGCCGCCCGATGACGAATGTCATCGGGTGGCTCAACGTGAAAATAATTCGTTTAGAAATTGAAATCTACACGCGCGAAGATCTTGCTCGCATCCTTATCGCCTTTGAGATCCTTGCCACGAAAATACTCGACCTTGCCGACAACGTTCTTGAACGGCACATAGTGAACGCCGGCCTCCCAGCCCTTCTGTCCCGCACTGATCGCGTTGTACGTCGGCTTGAACACAGCATAGTCACCGAGGTGACGGTAGGCGACAAACATTCCCCACGAGCCGACATCCGACGTCTTCGCGCCCTTGTACGAGAGCTGCACGCTGCCCGCCTTCTTATAGCGATCTGCCTCCGTGTTCTGCGCATATGCACCCGAGAGGCTGACGTTCTTGTCAAAGGCAATACCGCCACCCACGGAGAAGATCCGTGCCTCGTCCGACGAGCCGCTGTTCTTGTAGCCCGCCACACGATATTTCTCACTGTTCGCATGGTAGTAGCCAACGCCCGCATTGATCTTGCCGCTCTTGCCGGTCAGCTCGATCACCTGCACGTTCGCCGCAGGATCGCTCGAAGCCCCCAGCTTGCTGACACGTCCCGCTGCGACCTTTGCCCTCACGACATTGCCAAAGCGCACGGTCGCGCCGGACATCGACGGAGGATCGGAAACCATGCCATTATCCACGTCGGAGAAGAGCGGCATCTGACCGAGGCGTACCTCGAACTTGCCGTACGTGCCGATGGCGTGCGCACGATCGACCTTGAAGTTCTCACTGCCCTTTCCGTCGCCCGCATCCTTATCCATCAGATGATAGCCCGTCAGACGTGCCGTCACCTTCCAGTTCTTGTTGACCTCTGCCGTCGGGAACACGCGGAACATCACCATGTTCTGATTCTTACGCGCCTTGCCATCATGACGATCACTCGTGTACTGATAACGGAAGAACCCCGTCCACTTCACCATATCGGCGTTCTTTTCGAGATTTGCAACGCGCACGCCGAGGTTGTTCAGCTCATCGGCGAACTCAGCGGCAAGACGATCAACAAGAGCCTTGTCCGATGTAGACATCCCCCTTCGCCATCGCCTTGCCGACCATCTGCGCCATCTCGTAGCGCGTGATGTTGCGGTCGCCGCGATACGTACCGTCGCCGTAGCCCTCGATGACACCGTCTGCCGCGAGCTGGGTCACAGCATCGTACGCCCAGTGGTCACGCGGAACATCGCTGAACGGATTCGCCGCCGCAAACGTGGTCGATGCCGCGCCAATCGTGAGTGCTGTGGCAAGAGCCGCGACAAGATTCTTCTTCATAAACAAAACAGTCCACAACCTTGCGCAGCCCATCATAGGTCGCGAAGTTGACGCGCACCGCCGTATATCCGTTCTTGCGTGCCGTCTAGATCTGCTCCTTGCTGCTCGCAAGCACGACCTGCGGCTTCTCCTTCTCAACCTCTTCCCAGTTCACATCCGTGCCCTTGACCGGCGCGGAGATCTCCGCGATACGCGGATAGACCTGCGCGAACCATGGGAGCCCCTGCACATTCTTCGTCGTTGTGACGAGCTTGTCCGCGCCGCCGAGAAGCAGCACAACCTGATTGTTCGCGTGCCAGAGATCGGCGATGCGCTCCACATTCGCGGGAATCGTGACCTCCGTGCCGTCGATATCCGTGACCGTGCGCGTCGCGTCCTGCTTACCCTGCGCGGCGTTCTCCGTCCCGCAGCCCACGAGTGCTGCGACCATCATGACGAGAGCCAGCAGCGCAATGAGATTTTTCTTCATTGCATACATCCTTTCATCTGAAAAACCTGAAACTTTATTGTTAGCGTGTAATCCCCCGTAGCGAACCCTAGTGGAACAAGCGGGAAA
>CALALM010000093.1 GCA_937925565.1 uncultured Centipeda sp. | reverse complement strand
CCTCCGCGCCGAGTTTCAGCATGATGCCCATGGACGCGTCCGTGTTGATGTTCGCGTTGTCGCGCTTGAGGTCGGAGTCGACGGCGTCCGCGAAGAAGATGTCGCGGTAGCTCGCCATGAGATGCTTCTGCGCAAGGCGCCGCTGCGCGTGGCGCTGGCGGTACGTGATGTAGCGGCGCGCGATGTCGTGGAAACCGTGCACGAGCAGCTCTTTCTCGACGAGATCCTGAATCTCCTCGACGCTGATCTCCGTGCGTGCGCCGAATGCCTGCTCGACGCCCGTCGTCACCGCGTCGATCTCTGCCGCCGTCATCGGGTGGACGTACTCCTTGCTCGCCGCCGCAATCGCGTTGCGGATCTTTGTGCGGTCATAGGGCACGGCATGTCCCGCGCGCTTCGTTACGGTCGTCACTGTCATATTTGAGCTCCTTATACTATATGTTGTGGTTTGTGTTTGATGGTACGGAAGATATTGTAACAGAGGAGAGGGATGTTGGCAAGGAAATTTTTGAGTGCGTGGGGAGCTCTCACGCAAGAGAGCCGCATAAACCACCGCCCCCTGTTATATAGTGGCACTTGTTTATCAGTGCGTCCTATAACATAACCCCCTCATAGGGTTTGTGATGAATATCACATTTATCCCTATTGCTTGTTCGTCGTTTCGTTTGATGATATAATTGTTTGGGAATATTCGGTTCCTGTGGATTTTGCTGCTGTCAGTGAAAAGGCAATGCATATGGAGAATAGACACAACACCGAAAATGTGGGGAATGGCGGGAATCCTGCCAAGATTTCGGAGCAAATGCTGTTGGATGCGTTTCTCTGTGAGATTGTTGTGATCGACACGGGAAAGCGCATTGTAAAGGCGAACGAATCGTACTGCATGGCGCGGGGAGCGAGCCTTGCACAGGTTGTGGGAATGCCGATCGAGGCGTACGGCAATGCGGACGCCATTCTTAAAGCGTTGGAGTATCCGACCGAGACGAAGCTGATCTTTCAGGAAGATGACGATATCGTTGCACTCAGCAGTATTTTTTCGAACGGCGCACTGGTCGGTGCGATGGAGATGCGGTTCCGTCACCACGGTCTGAGCGATGCTGCTGCGATGGAAGTGAGCTACAGCCACATGGCGGAGGACATCCACAAGCTGTTCGAGACCAACTGGGATGTGATCTACGCCTCGGACGATACGGGCAAGACGCTTGAAGTGAGTTCGGCAGCGACCGCGATCTGGGGCGTGGATGCCGAGCAGCTGGTTGGAAAAAGCGTCTATGATTTGGAAAGAGAGCGCATTTTCTATCCATCCATTACGCGCATGGTGCTGGAGTCGAAGCGGCGCGTGCAGGCGATTCAGACGACGGCGACGGGGAAGAAGCTCCTCGTCATGGGAACGCCCATCGTGGATGAGGAAAACCGGATTGTCCGCGTGATCAACACGTCGCGTCTGATCGTGGATGAGAGCGAGTTCTCACAGGAGCTGAACGAGACGCGGCTCCTGCTCGAGGGCTACAAGCGCGAGCTCGCGCGGAGTCAGCTGCAGGAGGAGCAGAACAACGCGTTCATCGCGGAGAGTCCGGAGATGAAGAAGATCGCAGTCATGGCACTGAAGGTGAGCGAGACGGATGTGCCCGTCCTCATCACGGGCGACTCCGGCGTCGGCAAGGAGGTGCTTGCCAACTTCATCCACGCCAAGAGTCCGCGCACGGAGAAGCCGTACATCAAGATCAACTGCAGCGCACTGCCGCCGACGCTCTTTGAGTCGGAGCTGTTCGGCTACGAGCGCGGTGCTTTCACGGGGGCGGAGCGCAGCGGCAAGCCGGGGCTGTTCGAGCTCGCACAGGGCGGCACGCTGTTTTTGGACGAGATCAGCGAGATTCCCGTCGGCATGCAGGCAAAGCTCCTGCGCGTGCTACAGGAAAACGAGTTCATGCGCGTGGGCGGAACGAAGACCATTCCCCTGGATGTGCGCATCATCGCGGCGTCGAACAAGAATCTGCCGGAAGAGATCGCGCAGGGACAGTTTCGCCGGGATCTGTACTATCGGCTGAATGTCGTGCAGTTCCACATTCCGCCACTGCGGGAACGGCAGGAGGATATCCTGCCGCTGTCGCTCTTTTTCCTGAAAAAATACAATGCGAAGTATCGGCTGAACCGTCGGCTTTCCGCAGATGTGATGGATGCCTTTTCCCGCTGCCGCTGGGACGGGAACACGCGGGAACTGCAGCATGCGATTGAGCGGATGGTGGTCCTCTCGCCGCAGGATGTCATCGGCGTCGACAGCCTGCCGGAATCGCTGCAGTGCCGTCAGCGCTCCGCCCCCATTCAGGTGGATGCGATCATCCCACTGCGGGAGGCACAGCGTCTTGTGGAGGAGAAACTGATCGCGATGGCGCAGCGGAAGTACAAGACGACAACACGGATCGCCGAGGTCTTGGGTGTGGATCAGAGCACGATCAGCCGAAAATTGAAAAAAGTATAAACAAATATGCACTGCCGCATAAATTCTATGCAGCGATGCATATTTTTTGTGCGCGTTTACGCCACAATCACGGTATTTATATAGGAATTCACGTTGGCATGAAAATTGCGTATTACGAAAGCAGAGGACAATGATGAAGCCAAAGGAGGTGAGGCTATGGCACATAAATGGACCGCTGCCGCCGTGCAGATGGACTGTGTTCCCTATGACAAGGACGCCAATCTGAGGCATGCGGCAGAGCGGATCGCGGATGCCGCAGCGCAGGGCGCACGGCTCGTTGTGCTGCCGGAGCTGTTCAATACGGGCTATCGTGTCGAGGTGCGGGACATGGAGCTCGCGGAGGACATTCCGGGGCATACGACCCGATGGATGCAGGACATGGCGCGGCGCTATGGCATCTATCTCGCGGGCGCGCTTCTCGAACGCGGAGCGGACGGTCTTATCTACGACACGGCGGTGCTTGTCGGTGCGGAGGGCTGCATCGGGCAGCAGCGCAAGATGCACCTCTGGGATGCGGAGAGCAGCCGATTCGCAAAGGGCGCGGAGATCGGTGTCTGTCGGCTGCCGTTTGCGACGGTCGGGCTTCTCATCTGCTATGAGATCGGCTTTCCCGAGATGGCGCGGATTCAGACGCTCAAGGGGGCGGATGTACTGCTCTACTCCTCGGCGTTTGGACGGGCGCGCGACTACGTCTGGGATCTTGCGTCGCGGAGTCGGGCACTTGAGAACGGCGTGTATGTCGTGGCGTGCAACCGCTGCGGACAGGAGCAGGATACCTCGTTCGCCGGGCTGAGCCGCATTGTGGCGCCGGACGCGTCGCTGCGGGCAGCGGCAGGGATGGACGGCGAGGCCGTGATCTGCGCGGAGATCGATTTGGATGATGTGGCAGCGATGCGAAAGGCACTGCCGTATCTGCGCGATTTGCATCCCAGATTGCGCAATGAGATGTTTTGATGATGATGAAAGGTATCGGAGGTTTTTGCAATGGCAAAGAAAGAGATTCTCGTTGGTTATGGCGTGGATATCGATGCGGTCGCCGGATGACTCGGATCGTACGGCGGCGAGGACTCGCCGGATGATATTTCGCGCGGACTCTTTGCGGGCGAGGTTGGCATTCCGCGCCTGCTCAAGCTGTTCAAGAAGAACAACATCAAGGTGACGTGGTTTGCGCCGGGGCACTCCATCGAGACGTTCCCCGAGCAGATGAAGATGATCGTAGCGGACGGGCATGAGGTCGGCGCGCACGGATACTCGCACGAGAATCCGATCGCGATGACGCCGCAGCAGGAGGAGGATGTGCTCGTAAAGAGCATCGAGCTCATCAAGGCGCTGACCGGCAAGAGCCCGACGGGCTACGTCGCTCCGTGGTGGGAGTTCTCCAATGTCACGGACAAGCTGTTGAAGAAATACGGCATCAAATACGATCACTCCCTGATGCATCATGACTGCATGCCGTACTATGTGCGGATCGGCGACAGTTGGAGCAAGATTGACTACGCGGCACCGGCGTCTACGTGGATGAAGCCGTTGGTGCGCGGCGAGGAGACCGATCTGGTGGAGATCCCCGCGAACTGGGACCTCGATGATCTCCCGCCGCTGATGTTCATCAAGAAGTCGCCGAACAGCTTCGGTTTCCACAACCCGCGCGACATCTTCGGCATGTGGGAGGACTCCTTCGACTATGTCTACGAGAACTATGATTTCGCGGTGTTCCCGATGACCATTCATCCCGATGTCTCCGGACGCATGAAGTGCATCGGCTGCCACCAGCACCTCATCGACCACATTAACAAGCACGAGGGCATCCGCTGGTGCACGCTCGACGAGATGGCGGACGCGTTCCTTGCGCGGTTCCCGAAGAAGTCGTAATGCGTCCCTGTGGAGGCGGCGCCGAGGGGAACGCTCCCGCGGCGCTTGCTCCGCGCTGCGGCATGAGAATCTGAGAGGAGGAGGATCCATGTGTGTCCTATGCGGTGAGCTGATTATGAATGTGCACTGGACGGATCAGCCGTTCCACGATGCGGAATACGGGCAGCGGGAGCGCGTTGTCGCCGGAGAGGGGCAGCGCGACCGGCGGCGGATGCGCCTGCGCCGCGTGGCGGTTGCGGACCGAGTGCTGCGGTACTACGGCCTGAGCATACGGGACTGGAACGGCAGCAAATACGTGCTCGCGGATCGGAAGGGCAACAGTCGGATCGTCAGCGATCTCGGCGATATGTGGAGCACCGCCGCGCAGATGTGCCGCAGGACGTTGGATCCGCTCGATCCTGATTTTCTGTGTGCCATACGCGGCGGCGTGTGAGCATCATGGCGGATCGCAGGCTCCCGATCACCGTCGTGACGGGCTTTCTGGGCAGCGGAAAGACGACACTGCTCGCGAATGTGCTGAAGGATGCACGCTTTCAAAACACGGCGACGATCATCAACGAGTTTGGTGAGGCGGGGCTCGACCATCGCCTGATCCGGCGCGTCAAAGAGTCGACGCGTCTCCTGAGCGGCGGGTGTATCTGCTGCAATATGCGCGAGGATCTCATCGCCGTGCTGAAGGAGATCCTCAACGAATACGAGCGGGGCGAGACGCCGCTTGACCGCGTCGCCATCGAGACGACGGGGCTCGCCGACCCCGCCCCGATCCTGTTCTCCGTGCTCATGGATCCGCTGCTCAGTCAGCGCTACTATGTCAGCAATGTCGTCTGCTGTCTGGATGCGGTGAACGGTGCGCTGCATCTGCGGAGTCACGCGGAGTCGCTGCGGCAGATTGTCGCGGCGGACACCATTGTCATTACAAAGACGGATATGGCCGCCCCTGCCGAGGTCGCTGCGATGCACACACGACTGCGCGAGCTCAATCCGGCGGCGGTGATTCGCGAAAGTGCGTACGGGGGGATTGACCCCAATGCTGTCTTTGGCGCGCAGGAAGCCTTGCCGCAGGGCCGAGCGGCGCGCATGGCAGAGATGCCGCCGCTCGGGGGGCAGCATGACAGCACCGTTCGCTCCATGTCGATCCGATTTTATGAGGCGCTCGACTGGACCGCGTTCGGGCTGTGGATGAGCATGCTCCTCTATACGCACGGTGAGCGGATGCTGCGCGTCAAGGGGATTGTCGACGTGGAGGAGCGCGGCCCCATCGTCATCAACGGCGTGCAGCACGTCATTCACCCGCCGCAGCACCTGCCGGACTGGCACGGGGAGGAGCACAGTTCGCAGATCGTCTTTATCATGAAAGATCTCGAACCGCAGCGTATTATGGAATCGCTGACCGCCTTTCAGGGCGTCCTCGGCGCCGCACCGATCATCGAGGAGATCCACACGAATCCATATGGGAAAGCTCATGGATAAAGGGCTGTGTTTCTTTTCCTCTCTTGCGCTTCCACGGAAAAACGTTCGCTCACAGTAGAGAACGCGATGGATGCGCTTGCCATTCCACCGTCAGTGGGGACGGCATCAGGCGATGCTCTGAGCAGTGTTTGTGACCTACACCCGTCGGTACGATTGCCGACGGGTGCTTTTGGCGTAGATTTTTTCGTCCGATTGAGGAGGCAAACCGGACGCATAGCCAAAGC
>CALALM010000092.1 GCA_937925565.1 uncultured Centipeda sp. | reverse complement strand
TGTCGAGCACCTGCGCCTCCATCTCGCGCTCACTGAGCGTGCCCGTGTACTCGATGAGGCGGTCGGCGATCGTGGATTTGCCGTGGTCGATGTGCGCGATGATGGAAAAATTGCGGATATGCTTCTGATCCATATTATCTCCTTCGATTTCTTCCTTTATACAATCACATCGAACACGTCGCACTGCGTGTTTGTGACAAAAATCTCAATCTCTCCGCGCTCGGATGCAAGCTCTGTACGCAGGTGCTCGGCAAGAACGGGCAAAACGGGTGACTCCGTGCCGAAGTGCCCGGCGTCGATGATGTGCATGCCCTGCTCGACGGCGTGTTGCGCGTCGTGGTACTTCACATCGCCCGTGACGTAGACATCCGCACCGAGGCGGACGGCGTTGTCGATAAAGTCCGCCCCCGCGCCCCCGCAGATGGCAACGCGGCGCACAGGGCGCGGCGCAGCAACGGCAAGACGGACGTGCGAAACGCCGAGACGTTCTTTGACGCTGCGCGCAAAGTCCTCGACGGAGGTGGGCGTGGGGAGTGTACCGACACGCCCCATACTCTCCGTAATGCCGTCCTCCTGATGCGTGATGACGAAAGAGGAGAGCTTTTCGAGTCCGATCTGTGCGGCGAGCACATCGTTTACGCCGCCGTGCGCCGCGTCGAGGTTCGTGTGCGCTGCCGCGACGGCAATGTTGTGCGTGAGGAGGGAGGCGAGGCGCCGCCCAAGCGGGAGGTCGGTGCGCAGCTGCTTGATGCCGCGAAAGATCGCGGGGTGGTGCGCGACGATCATGTCGGCGCGACGGTCGATTGCTTCTTGCGCAACAGCATCGTCCACATCAAGAGCAACAAGGATGCGACCAACCTGCTGTGCATAACTGCCGACGAGGAGGCCGGGGTTGTCCCAATCCTCCGCGAGACGACGTGGCGCGATGCGCTCAAGCGCGTTCATGATGAGCTGACAGCTGAGCATGGGCGTCCTCCTTTTCCTCAATATAATGCAAGCATCGTCCGCAGCGCAGCAAGCAGCGATACCGTTTCGCGATACTCTGCACTCTGCCGTGCCGCAGCGCTCGTATTCATGCCCTCTGCCGCGCGGGTGAGCTTTGCGATCTTCGCCTCGATATGCGCTTTGAGCAAAGGATCGCGCTTTTCAAAGAGACGTGCACCGATATGGAGCAGCACGTCGTCGGGCAGCTCTGCCGCACCGTGCTCGGCACGGATAATCTCATAGAGATGTCCGCCCGCGCGTGCAAGCGTCTCATCGACAATGTCCCAGCCGTTCGTATAGAGCCAGCGCCGCAGCTTTGCCGCACCGTTCATGGGCTGAAGGACGAGTGTCTGCACGCTCGTGAGGACAGCAGGCGCACCCGAAAGGATTTCTGCGATCAGTGCGCCGCCCATCCCCGCAATGACGATGGACTCCGCCTCGCCGGGCGTAAGCACGGAGAGCCCGTCCCCCTGCCGCACGTCGATCTCGCGCGTGAGCCGCTGTGTCAGGGCGGTGCGTCGCGCCGCCGCACATGCCCCCGCACTGAGGTCGCCGACGACGGCGCGCCACGCGATACCCTTCATGACGAGGGTTGCGGCAAGGTAGGCATGATCCGCACCGATGTCTGCGAGCGTCGTGCCATGCGGTACAAACGCGGCAATCGCCGCAAGCCGCGCGTCAAGCTGCATACGTCCCCTTCCTCCCATTTCCCGAACATAAGAAAGGAGTGTAACTGCTGCGTTACACTCCTGTTGTTGCAAATGGCTCCTCGAACTGGACTCGAACCAGTGACATTCTGATTAACAGTCAGACGC
>CALALM010000091.1 GCA_937925565.1 uncultured Centipeda sp. | reverse complement strand
GGGCGATCCTTGCGGCAGCAGCAGTACTCCTTGCGGGGTGCAACGGTACCTCCGATGTGGAGGGGAAGAAGTTCCTCAACATCGGCACAGGAGGCACAGCGGGGACGTACTACCCGATTGGCGGTGCGATCGCCGAGGTGCTGAACAAGGACATCCCCGGCATGAACGCGAGCGCACAGAGCACGGGCGCGTCCGTTGCCAACATCAATATGCTTGCGGACGGTGCAGTCGATCTCGCGACGGTGCAGAACGACATCACCTACTATGCCGTGAACGGCACGGAGATGTTCACGGATAAGAAGGTGGCGGGACTCCAGGGCATCGCATCGCTCTACCCCGAGACCTGCCAGTTCGTGACGCTCCAGTCCTCCGGCATTAAGAGCCTCGCTGAGCTCAAGGGCAAGCGCGTTGCGGTTGGTGCTGCAGGCTCAGGTGTCGAGGCAAATGTACGCCAGATTCTCGCGGCGTACGGCGTCAGCTATGACGATATCGATGCAAAGTTCCTCTCGTTCGCCGAGGGCGCGAGTGCCCTGAAGGATGGCAATGTGGATGTCGCCGTTCTCACGGCGGGCTATCCGACGGCATCCGTGCAGGACATTGCCTCGCAGAACCCCGTGCGCCTGCTGCCCGTGGAGGAGAACGTAGCGGATCAGCTGATCGCGAAGTATCCCTTCTATACCAAGACCGTCATTCCTGCGGGCACCTATGCGGGCTTTGATGAGGCGGTGCCGAGTGTCTCCGTCATGGCGATGCTCGTCGCGGGTCCCTCCGTGAACGCTGATCTCGGCTACAGCATCACAAAGGCGATCTTCTCGAACCTCGACCGCCTGCAGTCGGCGCATGCAGTTGGCAAGCAGATCACGAAGGATACGGCGAAGGCGGGGATGTCCCTGCCGATGAACGAGGGCGCGGAGAAGTACTTTAACGAGAAATGAGAGCCTACGCGATAGCTCTTTGCGCGGCGGTTCTCCTCGTTGCGTTTGATATTTTGAGCGCACCGGCACTCTTTCTCCAAGCGGACGGAAAGAAGATCGTCCTCGCGCGGCAGATTCGGGATGAGGTACCCGTTACGATTCGCTTCATCCACTCCGTGCAGAAAACGCCCGTTGAGGAGTTCCTGACCGCACACGCGGACGGGCATTTTCGCCTCTCGGGCACGCGCTACCAATCGCACGGTGTTGGGCTGCCCTTCCTCCCCGAGGAGGGCGCGTTCCGGCAGGAGGGGGAGTACTTCATCCTCGATATGGAGCGCGACTATGCGGAACTGAGCCTCCGCACGGGCGTCGGCACGGAGCTGACCATCACGGTGGGGGATCAGATTATCCCCGCCTACGAGATGTATTCCGTTGGCACGCGCATCGACCTCGTTGTCGCACCGCTCTACACCTACTTTTTATGAGATTTCCGAGGCTGCCGTTTGGCGGCCTCATCTTTCTTTTGTTGACCTTTTGCGAAATATTGTGGATATGAATCGAACTTAGCCGGACGGGTGCGAAATCCCTAAGCAAAACCTAGGGAAGCACTGATAAATTCAGCGCCATCATCTTGACGCATCTTTTTTGTCCGCTTTTCGTCGGCAAATCCTCCACAGAGCACCACTCTGCGTCCGGTTTGCCTCCTCAATCGGACAAAAAAATCTACGCCAATCTGACGGACTTCATTTTATCAGCGATTCCCTAGTGGAGCAAGTGAGAAAAGTGCGTGGTACGCCCCCTGCGGATTTTATTCGTTCAAGCGAAGTGCGTTTGGAATCCGCAGGTATTTAGGCGTACAAGCGCACGATCACTTGCGCAACGAGGTTTCTGCGTGGGATTCGCACTTATCATGAATGATATCAAGGATGTGAAATCTCTATGACCGATCACAAGACTGCCGAAGCGGTCCTCAAGAAATACGACCGCGAATCGAATACCGTCCACTATGCAGGTCTGCCGAAGAAAATCGTCGCCGCGATTGCCATTACATTTTCCGTCTTCCAGCTCTATACGGCGACCTTCGGCATTCTCGACGCACAGCTGCAGCGCGCTGTCCACCTCGGCTTCGGACTCGCGCTCGCGTACCTACTCTATCCCTTTCGGCGCGCGTGGACGCGGGACAGCTTCTTTCATCCCATCGACGTCCTCTTTGCCGTCCTCGGTGCGGCGGCACCCGCCTACATCGTCATCCAGTATCGCGAACTCGTGGCGCGTGCAGGCGCGATTGCACCGACCGATGTGGTCGTCGGCGGCATCGGCATCCTCCTCGTCATCGAGGCGACGCGGCGTGTCGTAGGGCTGCCGATGGTGACCGTCGTGCTCTTCTTCCTCGCGTACGCCTTCCTCGGTCCCTATATGCCGGGCGTACTTGCGCATCGAGGGCTTTCGATCGAGCAGCTTGTCAGCCACCTCTACTTTACGACGGAGGGCATCTTCGGCATCCCGCTCGGCGTCTCCTCGACGTTCATCTTCCTCTTCATCCTCTTCGGTGCATACCTTGAGAGCACGGGGCTCGGCAAGTTCTTCATCGATCTGGCGAACGCCGTCGCGGGGTGGGCGAGCGGCGGCCCCGCGAAGGTTGCTGTCCTGTCGAGCGGACTGATGGGTACCGTCTCGGGAAGTTCCGTCGCAAACGTCGTCGGCACGGGCTCGCTCACGATCCCGATGATGAAGAAGCTCGGTTACCATCCGAACTTCGCGGGAGCGGTCGAGGCGGCGGCATCCACGGGCGGACAGCTCATGCCGCCGGTTATGGGGGCGGCGGCCTTCCTCATGGCGGAGTTCGTCGGCGTCTCCTACATCGAGGTCGTCAAGGCGGCGGCGATCCCTGCGCTTCTCTACTTCACGGGTGTCTGGCTCGGCGTGCACTTCGAGGCAAAGCGGAAGAAACTCAAGGGCATTCCGCGCGCGGAGCTGCCGAATCCACTGACCCTCATCAAGGAGCGCGGACATCTGGCGATCCCGCTCGTTGTCATCGTCTATCTCCTCGTCTCGGGCTACACACCCATGCGTGCGGCACTGGTCGCCATCGTCCTCTCCATCGCCTGTGCCATGCTGCGCAAATCCACGCGCATGAAGCCGATTGAGATCGTCTACGGGCTTGAGCGCGGCGCAAAGGCGGTGCTCGGCGTGCTCATCGCGTGTGCGGCGGCGGGCATCATCATCGGTGTCGTCACCAAGACGGGCGTCGGACTGCGCCTCGCCTCCGGACTCATCGAGATGGCGGGCGGCATGCTGCTCCCCGCGATGTTCTTCACCATGATTACGGCGATCGTCCTCGGCATGGGCGTACCGACCACGGCGAACTACGTCATCACCTCGACCATTGCCGCGCCCGCGCTTGTGCAGATGGGCGTGCCCATCCTCGCGGCGCACATGTTTGTCTTCTACTTCGGCATCATTGCGGACGTGACCCCACCCGTCGCGCTCGCCGCCTATGCGGGGGCGGGCATCAGCGGAGGCAATGCGCTGAAAACGGGCGTGCACGCGTCGAAACTTGCGATTGCGGCGTTTATCATCCCGTACATCTTCGTGCTTTCTCCCGTCATTCTTATGGTCGACGCAACCCCGCTGACACTCATTGTCGCGACGCTCTCCGCGCTCCTCGGCATGATTGCCGTCAGCTCCGCACTCTGCGGATTCCTCGCCGATCACTGCCGCTTGTATGAGCGCGTCCTGCTCATCGTTGCGGGACTCCTCATGATCAAGCCCGGCGGCATGACCGACATGATCGGTCTCGCTATCTTTGCCGTGATTCTCGCGATGCAGTACACGCGCGCGAAGAAGGCGGCGGCATGAAGACCGCGCAGGAATCCATCGAGGAGCGCAGCTTTTTCGATGCGATCAAGACACTGAACGGGGCTCCGGAAGTCGATCGCGATGCACTCTGGAACTACCGCATGGGCTATGCCCTATACTTTTTCGCGGTCAATCGTTATCCGAAACTTTGTGCTTTGCGTCTGGCTCTGCAATATTTGGAAGCGGCGGAGCATGATGCGGCGGGCAAGGCGGAGATCGAGCGCGTCTTCTTCGGCAAGCCCGGCGGGATGACGGAACGGTGCAAAGAGGCGGTTGAAAACAAGCACGGCTGGTATGCGGAGGAGCCCGTTTCTATGAGCGTGGAACAGCTCGTGCGTGAGGCTGAGGCAGAGCGCGAGCGTGTGCGCCGTGAGGTGACAGCATTCTTTGAACGCACGCAGCGGCGCGAGATTGCGATCTCGCATCATCCTGCACAGGAAAAACTCCCCGTTGGCGCGAGCAAGTTCTACGGAATGCCCGACCTGCCCGCAGATTTTGACTGGCCGTACTATAAGGGAACGGACTTCGAGGATGTGACAAAGAACCGTCCACTCGCCTTTCTCGCGCAGATCAACCTTGGCGAAGCCGCGCAGTACGATCGCACAGGTCTCCTGCCGAAGACGGGCGTGCTCAGCTTCTTCTATGAAACCATGTCGATGGAGTGGGGCTTCGAACCGGGGCACAAGGGCTATGCGCGCGTCTACTATTTCAAGGAGACGGAGCAGCTTGTCTCGACGGCGATCCCGGCGGAAACGAAGGAGTGGAGCGTGGGCGAACGGGCACTGACATTTGCAGACGCCGTCAGTCTCCTGTCGTCTTTTGCATACAGCCGCAGGAGCGGGAAAGAGGTGGATTGGGACACCTACAACGAACTGCGGGTGGAGTTCGGATACGATGTTGCCGCACACGAGGACAATCCCATGAAGATGCTCGGCTATGCCGACGAGATTCAGAATGAAATGGAGCCGGAGTGCGAACTCTATAGCAGAGGCATTGACGGGGATGTGCAGGAAGAGCTCTCCGAAGAGGAGGAAGCGGAACTTGTGAGAAATGCTGCAGATCGCTGGGTGCTGCTGTTTCAGATGGGCACGGTGGCGGAC
>CALALM010000090.1 GCA_937925565.1 uncultured Centipeda sp. | reverse complement strand
CGCACTGATCTCGATGTTCTCCTCCTGCAACCACTCTTTCTTTCCAACACGCACAGGTGTGCGGGCAATCAGTGCCTCGACGCCGAAGCTCTCGGTCTCGCGTGTAGCAGAGTTGCGTTGGAGATGGAGACCGCGCTGTACGGCGGTGTCGTACAGCGCTTGGGCATAGGGATGCGTTGCCTCGCGTTCGGCGCTTGCAGCGAGCGCGAGCAGCGAGCTTTGCGTCATGCCCTCGGGCACGAGCGCGGAGATGAAGACATTGCCCTCCGTAAGCGTACCGTTGCGGTTGAATGCAATCGTGTCGACATGCAATAACTCGGTGAGTGCACTCATGCGACTGCATGTGACGCCGGAGTCGCGCAGGCGTCGCTTAATCCGCAGGGCGATGAACCATCGCGATACGATAATGGGCAGCGGCGAAGCGGCGAGAAATACGCCGAGGAAGATTTCCGATGCCGCTTCAATGGAGATATCACCGGTGATATACCAATATACCGCGGTTCCCGCCGCAAGCACGACGCTTGCAATAAAATGGAATGATGCAGAGAAAAATTTCTTCAAGGACGTTCAACTCCTGTCCTGTTACTTTTACAGAGGCATTATAGCACAGGCGACGGTCTGTGACAAATCTATTCGTATATACTTGCCCCTTGCGATAAGAAAATGATAAGTACGACACGTCGTGTTGAGATGGTGAAGCAGCTGCGCACAGAAGGATACAGCCATGTTGTGATCGAAACGAACGGGGAACTCAATGCTGAGGAACGCTATGACCGTATTCTCGATCTGGTTGGAGCGGCGGCAATGAAAGACTCTATGCGTCATTTGGCACCCGGCGGCATTCTGTGCAATACGGGACAACTCGGCGGGAAATGGTATCTCGAGGAATTCGATCCCATTGTTGATCTTGCGGAGGATGCATATCTTACCTCATTCTATTCGGGCAACGTGCGCGTGGAACGCCTACGTGAGCTGTTTGCGTACATTGGGCACTATGATGTTCCCGTGCAGCCGGCACGTGTATTCTCCCTTGCAGAGACAGCGGAGGCACATCGCTGGCTTGAGGGACAGAACGGCTTTGGCAAGGCGGTTGTCTTGCTATAGATGCGGAACCCCTCTCCTGTTGCAGAGAGGGATTTTTCATTTGCATGACATTATCATCTGTGATATAATATAATTGTGATTATATAAATTACATTTTGAGGATTGAAACATGGAACTCTTTCAGGCAGTTCTTTCGATTTTTGCAGAGCGCAGTACATTTTTTTTGCAGCTTTTGGTAGAACATCTTTGGATTTCGGGCGCGGCAATCGGCATCGCAATCCTACTCGGTGGGACGGCAGGCGTGCTGATCCACAAATATGAACGGGCGGCGACGCCAACACTCGGGACGGTGAACTTTCTCTATACGATCCCGTCGATCTCGATGCTCGGCTTCCTCATTCCGTTCTTCGGCATCGGCAACCGCTCGGCAATCATCGCCCTCACCATTTATGCGCTGCTGCCGATGGTACGCGCGACACATACGGGGCTTTCGCAGATACAGCCCTCTCTCGTAGAGGCGGCAATCGGCATGGGCGGCTCGCCGCTGCACGTATTGACGCGCGTTCAGATACCGATCGCGATGCCCGTCATCATGAGCGGCATTCGCAATATGGCGACGATGACGATCGCACTCACAGGCATTGCGTCCTTCATCGGTGCGGGCGGACTCGGCGTTGCAATCTATCGCGGCATCACGACGAACAACCCCGTGCTTACGATTGCGGGCAGTCTTCTGATCGCCGTGCTCGCCCTCGTTGTTGACGGTGTGCTCGGCTTTGCGGAGCGGCGTATGGCAGAGCCCGTGCGGGAGCGCGAAATCAGCCGTACGGCATACGCCTCCGCGGCGGCGGCTGTGCTCATTGCGGTGAGCGGTGTGACGTATGGTTTTTTCGGGAAGGCAGATGTCGTACATATCGCGACGAAGCCGATGACGGAGCAGCTCATCATGGGCGAGATGCTGAAGCTCGTCATTGAGCACGATACGGGGCTCGAGGCGCGTATTACGGCAGGAGTCGGCGGCGGCACGTCGAACATCCACCCCGGCATGGAGAGCGGCGCGTTCGATATTTACCCCGAGTACACGGGGACGGGATGGAACATGGTGCTCAAGGAGGAGTCGAAATACGGTGAGGATCTGTTTCCGAAGCTGACCGAGGAGTATGAGCGGCGCTTTCGGATGCGCTGGATGGGGATGTATGGCTTTAACGATACGTTTGGCATCGCCGTTCGGCGGGAAATTGCTGAGAAGTACGATCTCCACACTTATTCCGACCTGCGCCGCGCGGCGCCCAATCTCACCTTTGGTGCGGAGTATGATTTCTTCGAGCGTGCGGATGGATTTCCCGCGCTCTGCAAGGCATACGGACTTGATTTTGCACGTACGGTTGATCTCGATATCGGGCTGAAATATCAGGCACTCGCGAACAAGCAAATGGATGTGATGATTGTGTTCACGACGGATGGGCAGCTTGCGGCGTCGGATGCACGCGTCTTGACAGACGATCATGGATTCTTCCCGTCCTATCGCTGCGGGAACGTCGTGCGTGCAGAGGTGTTGGAGCGCCATCCGGAGCTTGGCGATGCGCTGGACAAGCTGACGGGTATCATCACGGATGAAGAGATGGCGGCGATGAACTACGCTGTCGAGAGCGAGGGCAAAGAGCCGCGCTCCGTTGCGGAGAATTTTCTTCGCGGAAAGGGACTTCTTTGAAGGAGTACGTTTGCGTACTCCACGCGAATACCTCGTTGCAAGTGATCGTGTGCTCCTCACTTGCTTCACTAGGGGGCGCTTTGGAGCAGCGCAAGCTCGTGCTTCCTCTCATTTTGCTTCCTTGAATTTTCACCTGCATAATGTTAGAATGCAGAAGAGTAAAAATATTGCGCAGGAGGAAGCGATATGAGTATAAACACGATGAATGTGGAGCAGGAGAAGGTGCTCCGCCTGATGGCGGAGAAGTACCCGACGAAGGAGATCGTTTACGAGAAGATCGTCTATTTGAAGTCGCAGCTCATGTTGCCGAAGGGGACGGAGCACTTTATGAGCGATCTGCACGGCGCGTATGATTCGTTCTTTCACATTCTCAACAACTGCTCGGGCGTCATCAAGGAGAAGGTGGATTACTGCTTCGGTGAGCGCATGACGGAGGAGGACAAGGCAGAGTTCTGCACGCTCATCTACTACCCTCGCGAAAAGGTGGAACAGCAGACGGCGGCGGGGAAGGCGACGGCAATCTGGTACCAGCAGACCATTGCCAACCTGCTCGAGCTCACGAAGCTCATGAGCTGGAAATTTCCGGCGAGCAAGATGCGCAGCTACATCCCGAAGCGCTATGAATCCGTCATTGTGGAGCTCTTGAACACACATCCCGAGTTGGATGAGGCACAGCTCTACTACTATAAACAACTGATCGAAACGATTGTGGAGATTGGCGGCGGCGCGGACTACATCGAGGCATTCAGCATTCTTATCAAGCGGCTGTCTGTAGAGCGCATCCATATCGTCGGCGACTTCTACGACCGCGGCGACCGCCCCGATGGAATTCTTGACCTTCTCATGCAGCATCCGTCCGTCGATATCCAGTGGGGCAACCACGATGTGCTCTGGATGGGGGCGGCGCTCGGCAGCGAGGTCTGCATCGCGGGTGTGATCCGAAACTCGCTGCGTTACCGCAATACGGACGTACTCGAGCGCGGTTACGGCATCAGCCTGCGCCCGCTCTCGACCTTTGCATCGCGCATCTACCCCGACGAGAATCCAATCAAGGCGGCGGAGCGCGCCATCACAATGATGATGTTCAAGCTTGAGGGGGCGCTTATCAAGCGCAACCCGGACTTTCAGATGGAGGATCGTCTGCTCCTCGACAAGATTGACTTCAGCTCGTCCTATGTCACGCTTGGCAGTGGGCGGCGCGTGGAGCTTGAGAGTGCGTATTTCCCGACGATTGATGGCAGTGCGAACTGCTACGAACTCACGGAGGAGGAGCGGCACATCATCGACGATCTGCGCTCCTACTTCCTTGAGAGCAAGGCGCTGCAGCGCCATGTAGACTACCTCTACGAGCGCGGCAGCATGTATCTGTGTTGCAACGGCAATCTGCTCTTTCACGCCTGCGTTCCGATGGACGAGGCGGGGAATTTTCGGACGATTACATACAAAGGAAAAGAGTATCGTGGACGGGCGTGGCTGGATTTCTGCGAGGAGAAGGCGCGCGAGGCGTGGCTTGAGCATACACGGGAGGGACTGGACTTTATGTACTTCCTCTGGTGCGGGCTGCTCGCGCCGACCTCGGGCCGCTCGTTCACGACGTTTGAGCGTTCCTTCATCGCGGATGAGTCGACGTGGGAGGAACCGTCCGACCCATATTTCCGTCTTGTGAACGATGAGGTGATCTGTGAAAAGATCCTTGCGGAGTTCGGACTGGATCCGAAGCACGGGCACATCATCAACGGGCATGTTCCCGTCAAGGTAAAAAAGGGAGAGAGCCCCCTGCGCGGCAGCGGGCGCGCACTCGTCATCGACGGCGGATTTGCGGCACCGTTTCGCGCGAAGACCGGGATCTCCGGCTATACGCTCATCTACAACTCGCGCGGGCTGCGTCTTCTGCAGCATCAGGCGGTCGCCAATGTGCGCGAGGCACTGCGCGAGAACCGCGACATCGAGTCCGTTTCGCAGACCGTCGAGTTGCAGGCCCGCAGCTCCCTCGTGCGCGATACCGACCGCGGCGCGGTAATCGCGGACGAGATCGCTGACCTGCACACACTCCTGCGCGCGTATCAGACGGGGCATATCAAGCCGCAGTAAGAGCATAAGAAAGCCCGCACATTGCATTCG